>NZ_JBHXMA010000012.1:0-12097 GCF_042721035.1 Streptomyces sp. NPDC058464 | reverse complement strand
GCCACCCGGGGCCCGAGCCCGCGCCCCCCCCCCGCGTGGGGGTGCTCGCGGGTCGCCCCCCCCCGCCGCCCGGGCGGCCGCACGACCGGTACCGCCGGGCCGCGTCGGCCGCACTGGCCGAGGCGGAAGCGGCCGCTAACCGGTTGCGCCTACGCCTGGAGGACGAGGAGAAGCGGTGTGCCGAGGCCGTAGCCCGTGTCCAGGCCGCCGAGGCCGCAAAGGAATCCGCCCAGCGGGACTTGCAAGAGGCGACTCAGCGCATCGAGGCGATGACCCGTCAGCTCCAGCGGCGGGACGACGAGTTGCGCCAGTCCCGGCAGACCGCGCGCGGAGCGTCGCAGGCGCAGTTGCGGCAGGCCAGGATCGACACGTTGCGCGTCCTCGCCGCGGTACTCGCCGAAGTCGCGGATCAGGCGGTTCACGAGGGGGAGGAGACCGGGCCGGCGAGCGCTCTGTACCGGAGGGTCCTGGCGCGCGCGGCGGCGGCCGGGGTGCTGGACATCGGAGCACTCGGAGAAGAGACGGAGTACGACCCGGTGGCTCACCGGGCCCCCGGTGGACCGGCGGCACGGGTGGTGGTGGAGCGGCCCGGTTTCGTGTGGCAGGGCGCTCGTGAATCCGAGCCTGTCGTACTGGAACAGGCCGTTGTCCGCCGGGCCGAGCGCTAGGCACGATCTTTTATTTCCGCTGTCGGGATCGAGGCCCGGCAGCAAGGGTTTTGGGAGGACATCGGTGCAGCACGACAAGCCCTTGATCGGCATCGACTTCGGTACCGCGACCACCTTGGTGAGTCAACGGCTTCCCGGTGGTGCGCCGGAGAACGTGCCGATCGGTCACGGTACGGCCTGGATGCCGAGCGTGATCTCCGTTTCCGCTTCCGGTGAGCTTCTGTTCGGTGAAGGCGCCGAGACCGCGGCAGGGGCGTCGGCGCTGCGGTCGGTGAAGCAGTGCATCACCTTCGATTCGGAGCCCGACGTACTGCCGGTCCAGGGGAAGTCCCGCATGGTCCGCCACTCGGCGGACTCACTGATCAAGCAGCTGCTGAATCACGTGCTGCTCCGTGCGAGGGCCGCCGGAGCGGATACGGAGGAGGCCCACTTCCGCCTTGCCTGCCCCGCCATCTGGGACGGGCCGCGGCGCAGGCGGCTCGCCTCTCTGGCCCGGGCCGCGGGTATTCCGGTGGCTGTCGGGGACATTGTGGACGAGCCCGTGGCCGCTGGGCTCGCCTGGTCGGAGGGGCTCTACTGGGAACTCGGCGAGGACCGGCCCGACGGAACTACGCTGGTCTTCGACTTCGGCGGGGGGACCCTCGACATCGCCATGGTCGAGGTCACCGAGTCGCTTCAGGACGGCGCCCCCGAGCTCACGGTGCTCTCGGCGCGTGGTGTGGCCAAGGCCGGTGACGCACTGGACCTTCGGATCGCCCGGGATCTGGAGCAGGACTTGCGAGCCATGGGCATATCGGTGAACCGGATGCCTGATCCCCCCACCTTCAGGGCGCTGATCCTGGGGGCCGCCCGACGGCTCAAGGTGCTGCTCTCCGACACACGGTACGACGAACAAGCGGTTCCGGTCGGCGGCGGATACACCGATCTGCCGCTGCTCACCTACACGCGCCGACGGCTGGAGGACGCGTTCCGGCCCCAGCTGAACGAGGCCTTGGAACACGTCAGGGCCGCTCTGTGCGAGGCCCGGCTGCGCAGGCGCACGACGCCCGACATCGCGCGTCTGGCCCGTATGCCACTGTCGGAACTGGCGACCGACGTGCAGCACGTGCTGCTCGCCGGCGGCATGTCCCAGGTGCCTCTGGTGCGCCAGGCCTTCGAGAAGCAGTTCCCCCATGCGGAGGTGGGGTTCGACAGCGCGCTGCAGTCGCCGGAGCAGTCGGTCGTGACCGGATTGGTGGTTCACGACTACCATCGGCTAAACCTCCCCCGGCCCGGCTTCGACCTGGTGCTGGAGTGGGAGGACTCCGATGGGGGTCAACATAGCGAACTGCTCTATCCCGCCTTCCAGCCTCTCTACACCGCGGACCAGGTGATGCGCCGCGAGGAACTGGCTCATCACTGGAGGGGGACACCGGATGTTCTCAGGGTCACCAAGGCCCGGATCCGGGCGATGGCGGTGGACGGGGAACCGATGGACTTCTCGGTGGAAGGCAGTGTGCTGCCGTATCTGCCCGTCGAGCTCCACCCACGGACTTCGTTCTCCCTCGCACTGCGACTCAACGGTGAGATGGTCGTACGTGACGCCACCGCCCGGCCCATGACGTTCAGAGTGGAGAGATGGCCCGTGCTCCGGGCCGGAGAGCAGGGGGCGATCCGCCTGACGCGTGTGAAGCGGGGCGGCCAGGAGCACGGGCGGCCGTCCTTCACCGACCTGTACTCCCACCCGTGGCAGTGAGTCGCCGACCGGTGGCCGGGAGCGCGTCTCTGGTCACCGGTCGGCGTCCTGGTCAGGTTCCCTCGACCAGGACGAGGGAGATCGTCTCGGTGGACAGGCTGAAGCGGGACTCCCGCTCCATCTGCGCCAGGAGGGCGTCCCGCCGGGTCTCCAGGTGAGTCACCCGGCTCTCGTGAAGGCGGCGGATCGAGGGGTGGGCCACCTCGTGGGCGAGACGACGGGCCCCTGCGATTTTCACCTGGAAGGTATCCCGCACCGTCGCGCGCCGGCCTTGGGCGAGCCGCGTGTTCTCGGCCTCGTAGAGCCGCTTGGTCGTGCGCTCCTGCACGGCCGCGAGGGCCTGCACCTCTGCCAGAGCCTCGGCGAGCAACTCGTCGATACCCACGGGCAGCGGCTCGTCGGCGTGGGTGAGTTCACCGCGGGCGAGAGAGGTCAGCAGCGCGGTGCCGACCTCGGGCATCTCCTGCATCGTCCGGATGTCGACCGTGGTGGTCCACAACTCGCGGCGCGACCGTGTGCCGTCCGTACGCGCCAGCCGGACCTCCACCAGATAGCGGGAGCCGGGTGGCAGGCCCGGCAGCCGTGCCCGTCCGTAGCGCAGGAGCAGGTCGGGGCGCTGGTCGTACCACCACTGGGCGGTGCGTACCACGGGGTGGCGGACGCTGAGCAACGGAACTCCGTGTACCGACGAGGTGCTTGCCGTGAAGCAGGCGCGCATCGGTGATCCGCTCTTCATCCTCGCCAGCAGGTCACCGCGCGGGTGGGGAAAGGCGCCCGCGTCCATTGCCGCGTACATCGTCGTGAGCAGGTCACGGCTGCCCATGATGTCCACCAAGTCGTCCTCATGGGCGACTTCGCGCAACAGGCCGTAGCCGCTGTCCGCGAGGAAGCACTCGACGAGTCCCCGGATCTCCTTGGGCCCCAGGTAGCGCCCCCTGCCCGGACTGGTTTCGTCGAAACCCTCGATGAGCAGGCCGTCCAGGCCGGTGAGGAGTGCCTGGGCGTCGTTCAGGGTCTCCAGGTCCTTTTCCCGGTCAGCCCGCGCGACGGCGATCCGATCGACCTGACGGCGCCGTTGCTCCGGGGTGAGGCGGGGGTCGAGGACGATGCGATGCAGCTCCTTCAGGCGCCCTCGAAGGATCGGTTCCAGTTCTCCGATGGAGTCCTGGAAGACACCGATGCGTGCGTAGAGGCGCTGGAAGATGTCGGTCTCGATGGTGCCGGGGACCTGCATGTTGAAGATGAAGATCTTCTCGTGCTGCTGGCCGAACCGGTCGAGGCGTCCGATGCGCTGCTCGACCCGCATAGGGTTCCAGGGCAGGTCGTAGTTGACCAGGACGTTGCAGAACTCGAAGTCCAGGCCCTCGCTGCCCACCTCACTCACCAGAAGCAGGTCGAACTCGCCGGCGCGGAAATCCTTCATGATGCGTTCCCGCTCGATCGGCGGGGTCCTCCCGTGCATCACCCGCACTTTGAACTCCGGGGTCAGCCTCTCCTCAAGGTACTCCAGGGTTCGGGTGAAGAATGAGAAGACCATCGCCTGCCGCATGCCCCTGCCGCGGGCGTTTCGCAGCATTTCCGCGAACCGCTCGAACTTGGTGTCCACGGGGAGCTGCCCAAGCAGGGAGCGCAGTGCGGAAAGATCGTCGGCCTGATCCTGCAACTCGCGGGCGAGTCTTTCGGGAGAGGCGGCCGATCCGGAGGCGTTGTCGTTCGGGACGTCCTCGGTGTCGTCGACGGCCTCCGACTCGTAGAGGAGTTCCTCAATGGCTTCGTCCTCGGCTGTTCGAGGCGAGAACCGCTCCCGTAGCCGCTGCTGCATGGCCGGGATGCAGCTTGCCGCCTGCCGCAGCCACATCTGTGCGGCGAAGCCGGCGGCCGTGCCGCTGCGGGCGGCTCGCTCCAGACACCACGCGTGCAGGTTGTCGTAGAAGGCACGCTCCTGTGAGGTCCAGCGGACTGCTACGTCCTCGGCCTCACGCAAAGCCTTGCGGTCCGGGGTGTCGGCCTTGCGCGTACGGTTGACCACACCCGCGAGGGCGTTGAGTTCGGCAATGCATCGCCGCGCCTCGGCGAGCTGCTGGGGAGACAGCGGCGCGCTGGTGGCCAAGAGCTCCTGAAGGCGCCGGAACTCCGGCCGCTGCGCGGTGATCCTGCCGTACGCGGATGTCGGTACCCGCATGAGCCGGGAGTGCAGGGCCCGAATGCCGTCCGGACCGTCCGCGTCGCCCGCGGCGAGACCGACGGCCACCGCGTTCAGGTGGCGATTGGGCTCGATCTGGTTCTCGAAGACCTTGGGATCCGGGAAGGACGACTCGTCGAGAAGGTGAACCAGGTTGTAGAGGTCCTGGTTGCCGAGGTTGAGAGGAGTGGCGGAGAGAAAGATCAGAGCATCCGCCCAGTCGGCGAGCAAGGCTGCCGCGGCGTGACTCCGGCTGCTCGCGTTACGCAGGTAGTGCGCCTCGTCCACGATCACGAGGTCGAACCGGGGCTGGAGTTCCGCGAGTTCATCGAGCTGCCCGGCACGCCTCAGGCGCTCCAGAGACACCACGCCGGCGAATGGCTCGTTGGTATCCCCGCTGCGGAACAGCTCCACCAGCTCCGCCATGCCTTCTTTGTCGAGGACGCGCAGGTGCCGGTCGAAGCGGTCGCGCATCTCGTTCTGCCACTTGGTGACGAGCGCGGCGGGACACACGACAAGTCCCCGGAAGTGCGTACCACCGCGGCGTACTGAGGCACGCCGCAGATGGGTACGCTGCTCCAGCTCGTTCCAGATCAAGCCAGCTTCGATGGTCTTGCCGAGACCGACTTCGTCGGCGATCAGCAAGCGCTGGCGGTCCGAACTCATCAGCTTGAGCACGGGCCGGAACTGGTAGGGGCGGAACACCGTGCGACTCGACTGGTAGGAGTACACGACATCCGTGAGCGGGGTGCTCAGCTTGGCGAGAGTGAGCGCGAGTGCGGTTCGGTCGGCGGCAACGGGCGGCCGGAGGATCCAGTCCTCGGGCTCCTCCGTGCTGGGCGGAAGCGCCTCAAGATCCTCCTCGAAGGCCATACGGTGACGACCGGTAGCATCCTGCAACCTGTAGTGGATGCCTCCGTCTCGCGTCGGCGTCGCCCTGATCACGGTGAAGGTTTCCTGCCTGGCCGCCAGACGGACAAGGTCTCCGCGGGCGAAAGCGGGAGTGACCTCGTCGGGGACGGCGGCACACCATTCCCGGTACTGGAGAAGGGCTCGGTGAAGCATGTGACCGTCGTCTATGTCACGGAGACGCTTCCGCTGGGGAGCAACGGCGTCTGCACCGCTGCACAATGCGAATCCGACGAGAAACCGGTCGGCTCGCGACTCAAAGAGGTAGATGCCGCGGGGTAGCCTGCTTCGTGCGTCGCCGCCAATTGCCTGCGGCACAGGATGTTGTCGTGCCGCGGGTACCGGGATCCGATCGGAATACTCCGGGCTGTCGTAGAACATATGCTGCGCTTCAGTCAGCGCTTCCAACGCCGTCGCTCCGGTTGCATTCCCCCAAGGGATGTACTCCAGTCGGAGCCGGTCGTCATCGAGTGGCGCCCCTGCCGCCGTTGCTGATGTCTCCCTCATCCCGCCCCCTGGATGTTGGCCGCCGTGACCGGGCCCTCAAGCGGATCCGCTCCCGCTAGCCAGAGGCAGCCCGGAGTGGTCCAGACTGCCGAGCTGGCCAACAGGGGGATCACTATCCCCTTGTCAGCAGGCTCAGACATGAGCCAAAACCTTATCGGAAAGCCGCATAATACCCGTCGCCGCAGTTGCCAGGAGGTCGCCCCTTGGCAGGAGTTGCTCAGGTGTGACCGGGCAACCGTCGTCGCTCGCAAGTGTGTGCCCGGTCTACCTCCCGTTGTCGGGCGTGGGCGGCCAGTCTTGTGGCACAACCACGGAGTTGGCGAACGGGGGAGGCATGAACGCACAGGTTGTCTCCAGCCACCGAATACGATCAGGCGATCGGGACGCCACCGGTCCGGGTGGCGAGTTCAGCGCGGCGCTGTTCACGTCGTTCCGCCGCAGTGATCAGCGGCTGAAGGCGCGGCACTGTCTGAGCGGGCTGGCGGCGAGGGGACGCAAGTCGATCTGGAACATCGCCGCAACCGTCGGTGGGCCCGCGGCCGAGCAGAGCCTGCACCACTTCATCAGCAGCTCCACCTGGGAATGGTCGCCCATCCGCGAGGCCCTCGCCGACCACGTCACGCAGACGCTGGCGCCACGCGCCTGGGTCGTATGGCCGCTGCTCATCGCGAAGGCGGGCGGGCACTCGGTCGGAGTGGAACGGCAGTTCGCCCCGGAGCACGGACAGGTGCTCAACGCGCGGCCAACTCCTCGGAGACGGCGCGCCTCGCGTGTCCGGCCACACGATCTACCGGTCCGTCATACCCATGGAGCGGGTCCCGCGGGAACTGCGCTGGAACACCGTCACCGTGTGGGCCGGCCCCAAGTGGCACTTCATCCACTACCCCATCGGCAGACGGAAGTTCCTCAACCTGGCGGTCACCCGCGACGACGGCGCCCGGGACGTCGTGGTCGGCAGGCCCGCGGAGCGGACGCACGTCCTGTCCGCGTTCCCCAGACTGAGCGACGCCGCCCGGCAACTGCTGGAACCGTGGACCGGCTGGAAGGAGTGGGGCCTGTGCGACCGCGACCCGGTCGAACGCTCGACGGACGGCCGCGTCGCCCTCCTCGGTGACGCCGGGCACCCGATGCTCCAGTACGCGGCCCAGAGCGCCTGCACGGCCTTTGAGGATGCCGTCCTCATCGGCCAACTGCTCGCGGGCGCGGCGGGGGACGTCCCGCAACGCCTGGAGAAGTACAACGCCGAGCGGTACGAGCGTGCCGCCAGGGCCCAGTTGGTGTCCCGTGCCCTAGGCGAACAGCTCTACCACCCGGCCGGAGACGCCGCTGCCGCCCGCAACACCATGCTGTCCGGCCTCACGGTCGACGAGCTGTACGACAAGGTCGAGTGGCTGCACGGGGCGCGCATCGGAGGGTCAGCGGAGCAGCCTTGACCGGACCACCCCGCCAACCACCCCTCCGTTCCCTGGATTTAACCCACGACATCTTGGCGACACGGCATCTACACGCGTAACTTGGGCCCGCCTCCCCCCACACGCCCGGTTCAAGCGCCGCCCGTCCGCGGCGCGTTGAAGCATCCGACGTCCGAGGAGACCGCCAGCGTGTCCAGACCCGCAGGGAACAGATCCCGTATGCGCCGCGCCGCCTACCCGCTGATTTCCGTGAGCGTGGCGAGCGCCTTCGCGATGACCGCCCTTCCCGCCGCGTACGCCACGCCGTCCGCCACGGCGGTGATCGCCGAGGTGTACGGCGGTGGCGGCAACTCCGGTGCGACCCTGACCCGGGACTTCGTCGAGCTCGGCAACGCCGGTTCCGCGGCCTACGACCTGGCGGGCTACAGCGTGCAGTACCTGCCCGGTTCGCCGTCCTCGTCCTCGCAGTGGCAGGTGACCGCGCTCAGCGGCTCGGTGGCGTCCGGCGGCCGCTTCCTGGTGGCCGAGTCGCAGGGCAGCGGCGGTACGACGGCCCTGCCGACCCCGGACGTGACCGGCTCGATCGCGATGAGCGCGACCACCGGCACCGTCGCCCTGGTCTCCGGCACCACCGCGCTGACCTGCAAGACCGCCGCCGACTGCGCGGCCGACAGCCGTGTCGTCGACCTGGTCGGCTACGGCACCGCGGTGGTCAGCGAGGGCAGCGGCCCGGTCACCGGCGCCTCCAACACCGCCTCCGTGGCACGGGCCGACACCCTCACCGACACGGACGACAACGCGGCGGACCTCACCGCCGGTACCCCTTCCCCGGTCAACTCGGCCGGGCAGACCCCGGGTTCGGGCGACGGGGACGGCGGGGGCGGCGACGATCCGACCCAGCCGGGCACTGTCCGCGTCCACGACATCCAGGGCACCACCCGCAAGTCCCCGCTCGCCGGGCAGACCGTCGCCAAGGTGCCGGGCATCGTCACCGGCGTCCGTACGTCCGGCTCCAAGGGCTACTGGATCCAGGACCCGACGCCCGACGCCGACCCGCGCACCAGCGAGGGCGTCTTCGTCTACACCGGCTCGGCCGTCCCGACCGTGGCGGTCGGGGACTCGGTGCTGGTCAGTGGCAAGGTCAGCGAGTACTACCCGAGCAGCACCAGCCAGTCGGTCACCGAGCTCGACAGCCCGACCGCGACGGTGCTCTCCAGCGGTAACGTGCTGCCCGCCGCCGTCACCCTGGACGCGGCCTCCGTCCCGGACGCGTACATCCCCACCGCCGACGGCGCGAGCATCGAGTCGCTCGCTCTTGAACCGGCCGTCTACGCCCAGGACTTCTACGAGTCCCTGGAGGGCATGCGGACGACGTTCGCCGACGCCCGCGTGGTCGGCGCGAGCGACGCGTACGGCGAACTCTGGGTGACCGTCAAGCCCGACGAGAACCCGACCCCGCGCGGCGGCACCCTCTACTCCTCCTACGACCAGCCGGGCACCGGCCGCATCGAGGTGATGTCCCTGGACAGCACCACGGCCTTCCCCGCGGCGAACGTCGGCGACGAGCTGTCCGGCACCACCACCGGCCCGCTCGACTACTCCACCTACGGCGGCTACGACGTCCAGGCCACCCAGCTCGGCGCCCTGGTCGACAACGGGCTGAAGCGGGAGGTGACCCGTCGGCAGAAGGGCGACGAACTCGCGGTCGCCACCTACAACGTGGAGAACCTGGACGCGCTGGACGACCAGGAGAAGTTCGACCGGCTCGCCGAGGGTGTCGCCGTCAACCTCAACTCGCCCGACGTCGTCGCCCTGGAGGAGATCCAGGACGACAACGGCGCCACCGACGACGGCACCGTCACCGCCGAGGCGACCCTCAAGCGGTTCACGGACGCCATCCGCGCGGCCGGCGGCCCGCGTTACTCCTGGCGCTACATCTCGCCCGAGAACGACCAGGACGGCGGCGAGCCCGGCGGCAACATCCGCCAGGTCTTCCTCTTCAACCCCAAGCGGGTCTCCTTCACCGACCGGCCCGGCGGCGACGCCACCACGGGCACGAGTGTCGTCAAGACCCGCAAGGGCGCCCGGCTCACCTACTCCCCGGGCCGGATCGACCCGACCAGTGACGCCTGGGACGACAGCCGCAAGCCGCTGGTGGGCGAGTTCGTGTTCCAGGGCCAGACCGTCTTCGTCGTCGCCAACCACTTCGTCTCCAAGGGCGGCGACCAGCCCCTGCACGGCCGCTACCAGCCGCCGGCCCGCAGCTCGGAGACCCAGCGTGCGGCCCAGGCCACCGAGGTCAACACGTTCGTCAAGTCCCTGCTCGCGGCGGACGAGGACGCCAAGGCCGTGGTGCTCGGAGACCTGAACGACTACGAGTTCTCGCAGACGGTGACCAATCTGACGGACGGCGGGGTCCTGACCCCGCTGATCACCACCCTGCCGGCCGCCGAGCGCTACACCTACGTGTACGACGGCAACTCGCAGACCCTGGACCACATCCTGACCAGCCCCGCGGTGACCCGCCTCGACTACGACGTGGTGCACATCAACGCCGAGTTCGCCGACCAGGCCAGCGACCACGACCCGCAGATCGTACGGATCGACGTCAGCAAGTGCCGTAAGCACTGACCGGCGTCACCGGAACAGGGGCGTGGGACGGGCGGACTCGCACCGTCCCACGCCGACGCCGGCTCAGCTCGGGCTCTCGATCACCGAGAAGACCGCGCCCTCCGGGTCGGCCACCGTCGCGACCCGCCCGTGTGCGCTGTCCCGGACCGGCTTCAGCACCTGCCCGCCCAGCTCGGCGACCTCCCGCAGGGCCGCGTCCGCGTCGGCCACCTCGAAGTACGTCAGCCAGTGCGGCCCCCGGTCCCGGGGCAGCGAGAGGCCGACGCCGTGGATGCCGGCCACCGGGCGGCCCCCGACGTGCAGGGTCACGTAGTCGAAGTCGGCGGACACCACCGGCTCCTCCTCGTAACCGAACACCATCTCGTAGAACTTGGCGACGCTCGACGTCTCGAAGGTGAGCAGCTCGTCCCAGACGGGTGTGCCGGGGACCCCGGTCAGGGCCGTGCCGAGGTGGGCCGATCCCTGCCAGATCCCGAACACCGCGCCCGAGGGGTCGGAGGCGATCGCCATCCGCCCGGCCTCCGCCGCGTCCAGCGGGCCCACGCCCACGGTGCCGCCGCACAGCCGGGCCGTCTCGGCCGTCAGGTCCACGTCGTCCGAGGCGAAGTACGGCGTCCAGGCGATCGGCAGATGCAGGTCCGGCGGCAGCTGCCCGATGCCCGCGACCTCCCGCCCGTCGAGCAGGGCCCGGACACAGGGCCCGAGCTGCTGGGGTCCGGGCTGGAACTCCCAGCCGAACAGCGCCCCGTAGAACTCCTCGGTCGTGGTCAAGCCGTGCACCATCAGACTCACCCAGCAGGGGGTGCCGGGCGCGCGCCGAGCGTGCGTGTCGCCGTTCGGGCCGGCCGCTCCCCGTACCTCGGTCATCGTCACTCTCTCCTCGGCCCCTCGCGGTGGCCGTGTCGCTTCCGCTGTCCGGACCGGTTGTGCCGCAGCCGCGGACACGCCCCGTGCCGATGCTCGCACCCTCCGTGTCGCCGTGCGTCCACGGCCATGGGGCGGCTTCGCCGCGAGGATGCCTGATCTGCCGTTTCTCGCCCGTTTCCGGTCGATTGCCGCCGGGTGTCCATCAGCTGTACAGCATGTGCCCGATCCCGTACGCCCGGTGATCGAGGCTGTCCGGCCGAGCAGAGTAGTCGTACCTGGACGATGCGGCCACCCCTGGCGTAAGGATGGGGCCATGGAAGCCATCATCACCGCAACCGAACTCGCCGACGGCCTGACCGGGCCGACCCCGCCCGTCCTGCTGGACGTCCGCTGGCAGCTGACCTCGCCCGGCACACCGCCCTTCGACGGCCGAGCGGCCCACGCGGCCGGGCATCTGCCGGGCGCCGTCTACGTGCACCTGGACGGCGAACTCGCCTCCGCGCCCGGCGGGAACGGCCGTCATCCGCTGCCCGACCTGGCCGTCTTCGGTGCGGCGATGCGCCGCGCGGGGGTGTCGGCGAGCCGTCCGGTCGTCGTCTACGACGGCGGGCAGGGCTGGGCGGCGGCGCGCGCCTGGTGGCTGCTGCGCTGGACGGGTCACCCGGACGTGCGGGTCCTCGACGGCGGGTTGCCGTCCTGGCAGGGCCCTCTTTCGACTGACGTGACCGAGCCGGCCGAGGGTGACTTCGAACCGGCCCCGGGTGCGGGTCAGTTGCTCGACGCGGACGGGGCGGCGGTGCTGGCCCGCTCGGGTGTGCTGCTCGACGCCCGCGCGGGGGAGCGGTACCGGGGTGACGTGGAGCCGATCGACCGGGTCGGCGGCCACATCCCGGGCGCCGTGTCGGCGCCGACCACCGAGAACGTCGGCCCGGACGGCCGCTTCCTGCCGGCCGCCGAACTCCGCGACCGCTTCAAGGGGCTGGGCGCCTCCGAGGCTGCCGAGGTGGGCGTCTACTGCGGCTCGGGCGTCTCCGGTGCCCACGAGGTCCTGGCGCTGGCCGTGGCGGGCATTCCGGCGGCGCTGTACGTCGGTTCGTGGTCGGAGTGGTCCGCCGACCCGTCCCGTCCGGTGGCGGTCGGGCCCGACCCGCAGTAGGGCGGCAACAGGCAGTACGAAGAGGGGGCC
>NZ_JBHXMA010000011.1:0-249016 GCF_042721035.1 Streptomyces sp. NPDC058464 | reverse complement strand
GGCCGGAACTCTCCCCACCGGCCCCCGCACGCCCCGGCCACTCACTGTTACTTCTCGACGTCCTTCACCGAACTCGGCCCCAGCTGCTTGGCGCTGGCGTACTCCGGCATCGTCATGGGCTGGTCGAACAGGAAGAACGACTGGTTCGTGCCGACCGTGAACTCCATGTACGCGCCTGTCGTGGCGTCGAAACCGTAGTAGGCGTTGCAGGTGGAACCCGACGTGTACGTGCCGTCCATGCCGGGCTGCGCGAGGACCGCGACGCCCTCGGAGTAGGTCTCCACCCTCTCCGTCGGCGTGAGCATCTTGCAGCGCGGCACCGGCAGGCCCTTCATGATGAAGTACCCGTACTCGCCCTTGGCGTTCTGGATGTAGACGTACGAGAGTTTGCCCCGCTTCCCCCACGTCTTGATCCACTGGTTGATCGATTCGCGGGTCGGCGAGTACTGCATGGGGACCGCCGGCTGCTCGGCCACGAGGTGGTCGTAGGTCTCCTGCTTGCGCTTGTTCTCCTTGTCCTGGCTGGAGTCGCTGGTGCAGGACGCCAGGGCCAGGCCCACGACGAGTGCGATGACGGCGGCCAGGGCCATGCGTGCGAACTTCTTCATGCGGTGCTGCCCTCTTCCCGGGTGAGATGGGGATCAGTTGGTGCACTTCGTGCGCTTGGCGTCGGCGTCCAGCCGGTACGGCAGATCCTTGTCGCGGAAGGGCGCGCGGTGTTCCTGGGCGGCCTTCGAGTTGTAGTCGTTGACGGACTCGATCCGGGTGGCCCTCAACGCGGTGATCGACTGGTCGATCTGCGCCGTGCGGGTCTCCGAGGCGGTCTTCCGCTCCTCCTGGAGGACCTTGATCGTCCCTTCGGCGTTCTGCACGGCCTCGCACAGATCGAAGAACTCCTCGTAGGTGGTCTGCCGGAACTCGCCCGAGCCGACGGTGTTCTCGCGCTGCTCCTCCGCACCGCGGAACGGGGCGGTGATCCACGCCGCACCGCCGAAGGCGAGCGCCCCGACCAGATACAGCACCGCAAGCCCGACGACCCCCGCGACGGCCCAGGCCCCTAACCGTGCCCCCTCGCGTATCTCTCCCATGGCATCCCCCTTCACAGGCGGCCCCGCCGTGTGGAACCACCTCCCGCGAAAGAGGACACAGGCACCCGGCGAAACGGTTCCGCCGACGCGAGCGTCACGAAGGAGGGCGGCCACCGGTACGGCCCGGGCCGCCGCCGGCGCGAGAACTCACCGCCCGTGGCCCGCGGTTGCCCACAGTTGCCCTGCACGAGCCTGCGGCATACCGGGGCCCGACCGACACGAAGCGGCCCCTCGATCCGGCTACCGGCATCCGGCATCCGGCTCATCAGACCCGTGAACATCGCCCGCCGCAGGCGTCACAGCACCGGTCCCCACCGGCTCGACCTCCGTCGAGCATTGCCCGGGAGCTTCTGGACATGTCCTGGGTGCCGGCGTCCGTCAGCGGTTGCCCCACCACCAGGCGCCGGTGGCGAACAGGGCCGTTCCAGCTGCCGCCGATGCTCCTCGCACCATGGCGAACAGTGCGCTCCGTGCCAGGCGTTGGAGTGTCCTGGTGGGCGTCTTGTCTCGTTTCGAAGTCATCGTGGTTCCCTTCGCACGCTGCCCCTGTGGAGGTGAAGAGAGGGGCGTTGCCGTGACGAGGTTCTCCTGCGGAGACGGTCGCTGGACGGCGTGCTGTTGGTTTGCGATGGCTTCGGACGGCCTCCGCCAGGGTCGTACGCGGTGGCATGATTCCTGGACGGATTCGGATGGTTTTGGACGGGGGTCGGGATGGGGCGTGCCGGGCAGCTGCGCAAGCCTGAGTTGACCGGTGCGCACCAGGAGTTGAACGCGGCGCTGCACCGGTTGCACCTGCTGGCCGGGCGCCCGAGCCTGATGGAGGTCGCTCGGGTCCTGCAGGGGGCCGGTATCTCCCGGAGCACCGTTCATGACGCGTTCTGCAGTCGGCGGCTGCCGAAGTGGCGGGTGATCGACGCCTTGGTGGAGGTCCTGTCCTCTCAAGCGCCGGGCGGCCGTCCTGAAGAGGATCAGAGGGTGCTGCACGAGGTGTGGCTCCGGGCTGCTCAGGAGAGTGACGAGCAGCAGGTGCCGCGGGCGCGGGCCGTCGTCCCGCCGGAGTCGGACCTTCACCCGCTCCTCTTGCAGCGCGCGCTGCTGCCCCGCGAGATTCCGCATCTGGAGGGCGTGGAGATTGCTTACCGCTATCTCCCGGCGTCCGATCTGCGGCGGTCCGGTGGGGACTGGTTCGACGCGGTGCCCCTGCCGGGTCCGACCGTCGCGCTCGTGGCCGGGGACGTGATGGGATCCTCCACGCTCTCCATCGCCCTCATGGGGCAACTGCGCAGTGCGCTCAACGCCCTGGTCCAGCTCGGGCTTCCCCCGCACGAGGCTTTGAACCGGCTGAGCGATCAGGCGCAGCGCCTCCACGGAGACCAGCTCGCAACGTGTGTCTGCGCCGTCTACGACGCTCGAACCCACCGCCTCGCCGTCTCCAACGCCGGGCACGTACCACCGGTGGTGCTGTTCCCTGACGGTGAGAGCTGCGCTCTGGATGTCTCGACCGGGCTGCCGATCGGTGTTGCCCCCAGCTTCTGCGAAACCGTCACGTGCGAGATGGCTCCGGGCACCACGCTCTTTCTTCTGACCGACGGGCTCGTCTCGTCACCCACGATGGACATCAGCGAGGGCATCGACCGGCTGAGCACGAGCGTGTCGGATGCGCAGGCGGCCGCCGGCTCGCAGCCCCCGCCGCTCGAAGACCTCGTCGACGTGGCGCTGGAGGGGCTCCTTCAGGAAAACCGTCACGACGACGCCGTCCTGCTCGCCGCGCGCCTGTCCTGACAGCCGGGTGAGAGGTCCGGCGCCTGACCCCGCCTCTCTGCTGCCGGTGGACTGATCTCTCTCCTGGGGCCGTACGACTCGGCTCCCCGCACCCGGATCTCCCGACATGTCGATCACGCAGCCGGGGGCGACGACGATGCCGACGTGGGTGACGCTGGTGTGGCCGGCGCCAAAGAAGGTGAGGTCGCCCGGTTCGGGGTTCTGTCCACGACAGCTGTAGTTCTTGATCCCGCCGAGGGCCTACTCGACACCCGATCCGAAGGCGCGTCGGTGTTGTGGGCACGGATGAGCTTCGACGAGGTCGGCGGGCAGCTGGTGCCTCAGATGCAGGTCCTGCAGCAGCGAGACGTCCGCAGCGGCACGGACGTCAGCGCGCGGGCTTCGACCAGCCCGAGCAAGCCGCGTCCGCCTCCCCGCCGTCCGCTGCTGCCTTCATCCGATCGAGGTGCGTTCGCATCGCATCGCAGCGACGTCGGCGTCGAGACCGGCGAACGACCAGCGGCACGGCGCACTAATTGCGTGGCCTTCTCGCACAGGGCCACATGAGTCGTAACGCACCGATGCCTCCTCTTGACACATTCACCTTACCGGCAACACTGTAGCCGTTATGAGTGTCTGGTCTGAGCCGCAGCCCGACTCCCGGTTCGTCCTGGTGGACGGGCTGCGGATCCACTACAAACGTGCCGGATACGGTCCGGCGGTCGCACTGCTGCACGGCAGTGCCTCCTCGCTTCAGCACTTCGACCGCGTGGCTGACCTGCTGTCGGATTCGTTCGATGTCATCCGCCCCGACCTGCCGGCGTTCGGGCTGACCGGCCCGCGCGAGGACCGTGACTACCGCGTTCCGGCGTACGCCGCGACGGTGGCGGGCTTCCTGGAGGCGCTGGGTGTGCCGCGATACGCGGTGGTCGGCAATTCGCTGGGCGGCAACGTCGCGTGGAACGTCGCGCTGGATCATCCGGAGCGGCTGACCGGGCTGGTGCTGGTCAATGCCACCGGATATCCGGAGAAGACGGTGCCCGCGGGGATGCGTCTGACCCGCAACCCGCTGCTGCGGCCCGTGCTGCGGCGGGTGATGCCGCGAGGGGCGGTCGAGCGCAACCTGCACCAGGCCGTCGGGCCGCACTCGCGGATCGTGGACGACGCCATGGTGGACCGGGCCCATCAGCTCATGAGCCGGCCCGGGAACCGCTCGGCCTTCGTCGACTTCTGCAACACCGACCAGCCGGACCGCAGCGCGCAGATCCCCCGGATCACCGTGCCCACGCTGGTGCTGCGGAGCGCGAGCATCGACGGTCAGCGCTTCGCCCGGGACATCCCGGGCGCCCAGGAGCTGGTCCATCCGCACGGCGGACATCTGCTGCCGGAGGAGGAGCCGCAGTGGGTCGTGGACGCGATCGCGGAGTTCCTCGGCTCCCGCGCCGACACTCACCTGCACTGAGGGCAAGGAGGCCCGTTCCATGAAGTACTTCGTCGCCTCGGGCGAGGACCGCAGGCTCACCGCCGGCTCGCGGAAGGCGTTGCGCGGCAGTTTCGTCGAGCTGTCCGACGGCGTCACGCACTACGAGCTGACGGGGCCGGAGGGCGGGGATGTGGTCGTGATGGTGGGGGCGCTCACCATCCCGCTGTTCTACTGGGACCGTCTCGTCGCCGAGTTGCACGCCCGTGGGCTGCGCACCATGGCCTTCAGCGCCTACGGCCGCGGGTACTCGGACCGGGTGCGGGCGAGGTACGACGAGAAGCTGTTCGTGCGACAGCTCGCCGACTTGACGGACCGGCTCGGCCTGACGGCGCGGCCGCTGCACCTCGTCGGCACGTCCATGGGCGCGCTGGTCTCGATGGAGTACGCGGCACGGTACCGCTCCTCGGTGTCCACCCTCACCATCGTCGGTCCCGCCGGTCTCACGAAACCGAAGCCGACCTCTCCGAACCGGCTGCTGCGCAGTGATCTGCTCGCAGGCTTCGTCGCCCGGCGCCGCGGCCTGCAACTGCTCCAGGGGCATCTCGGGCACAACGTCCGCGACCCCGAGCTCGGTGCGAAGCTGACGGAGATGGTCCTCGACGGCTTCCGCTTCGAGGGTTCGCTGTACGCGGTCTTCGACACCTTGCAGCACCTGCCCGTGGCCGGCCGTGACGACCTCTTCCGGCGGACGGGGGAGCTGGGCATTCCCACGCTGCTGCTGTGGGGCGACGAGGACAACGTGACACCGCTGGTCCACTTCGACACCGCGCGCGCCCTGTTGAAGCCCCAGCAACATCACGTAATTACCGAATGCGGGCACATGGCCCCATTTGAACGGCCGCGCGACGTAGCCGACCGGATCGCCCCGTTCGTGGCCGCACGTACCGAAAGGCTCGACTCATGAACAACCCGCAGGTCATCGACGTACTGGTCGTCGGTGCCGGCCCTTCGGGCTCTGCCCTGGCGATCGACCTGGTACGCCGGGGGCTCGACGTACGGATCGTCGACAGGTCCCCTCACGCCTTCGACGGCTCCCGCGCCAAGGGCGTCCAGCCGCGTAGCCTCGAAGTCCTCGAAGACCTCGGCGCCCTGAACGCCGTGCTGGCCGGGGGCGGTCTCTATCCCAAGCTCGGGCTGCATGCGGGACCCTTCGCCGTGCCGTGGAAGATGTTCCCTCACAAGGAGTGGACCCCGGACGTCCCGTACCCGAACACCTGGCTGATCCCGCAGTTCCGCACGGACCGCGCGCTGCATGCCCGGCTCGGCGAGCTCGGCCGCGGGATCGAGTTCGGCAGGGAGCTGACCGAGCTGACGCAGGACCAGGACTCGGTCACCGCCAAGGTGGCGGGCGCGGACGGCGTCGAGGAGATCGTCGCCCGCTACGTCGTGGGGGCCGACGGCGGTTCCAGCGTGGTGCGCAAGCAGCTGGACATCGGATTCGCCGGGACGACGGACGAGTCCGACCGCGTGCTGATCGTGGACGCCTCCGTGAGCGGCCTGTCCCGTGACCGGTGGCACATGTGGCCCGGCCTCGGCGGCAAGCTCATCGGCGCCTGCCCGCTCCCCGGCAGTGACATGTTCCAGTGGATGATCCGGCTCACGCCCGACGAGGAGCCGCCCCAGGAGATCGGCGCCATTGTCGATCGGATCCACTCCCACACCCGCAACCGGCACATCCAGCTGCACGACATCCACTGGAAGTCCGTGTTCCGCCCCAACATCCGCCTGGCGGAGAGCTACGGCCGAGGACGTGTCTTCCTCGCTGGTGACGCCGCGCACGTCCACACCCCGGCCGGCGCCCAGGGCTTGAACACCGGTATCCAGGACGGTTACAACCTCGGCTGGAAGCTCGGCCAGGTTCTTGCCGGGGCCGACCCGGCCCTGCTCCACACCTACGAGGCCGAGCGGCAGCCGATCGCCGCCGGGGTCCTGGGTCTGTCCACGGAGAAGTGGGGCGGCATCGCCAAGCTCGACCCGTCGAGCATGAAGCGCGGCAAGGACGAGCAGCAGCTCGCGCTCACCTATTACGGTGGCCCGCTCGCTCCCGCCGACGGCGACAGCACCGGCACGCTGCGCGTGGGGGACCGCGCCCCGGACTCCGAGCTGTTCGGCGCGGACGGCGCCGGGACCCGACTGTTCGACCTCTTCCGCGGGCCGGACTTCGCCGCCATCGCCTACGGCCCCGGTGCCGCCCGGGACCTCGAACGCCTGGCGTGGCCTTCGGCGGGCGCCCAGTTGAAGCGGGTCACCATCGGAGCAGCCGCGGACGGCAGCCCCGTTTTCTCCGACCCCGCGAACACGCTGCAGCGCGCCTACGGTCTGACCGGCGACACGCTGCTGCTGATCCGTCCCGACGGCTACATCGGGCACATCGCCACCCGGGACTTCCTCACCACCACCCAAACCGCCGTACGCGCGATGACGCCGTAGGCAAGGAGCCACAGCATGTCCCAGCAGAGCCGCCCCTCCTCCGGTTCGGGGGCCACTGAATGAGCCGCACATTGCTGCGCGGGGCGCAGGTCGTCACGATGACACCGGACCGGCCCGACGCCGAACGCGCCGACATCCTCGTCGACGGCGAGACCATCGCCGCCGTCGGCGAGAGCATCGAGGCGCCCGACGCAGAAGTCGTCGACTTCTCCGGCCGTATCGTCATCCCCGGCCTGGTCAACGCCCACCTGCACACCTGGCAGACCGCGCTGCGCTCGGTCGGTGCCGACTGGACGCTGATGGAGTACCTCACCCACCTCCACGGCGCATGCGTCGGCCACTACACCCCGGACGACATGCACATCAGCAATCTCGCCGGAGCGCTGAACCAGATCAACTGCGGTACGACCACCCTCGGCGACTGGTGTCACAACGTGCTCTCGCCCGAGCATGCCGACGCGGCCGTCGAGGGGCTCGTCGAGGCCGGGATCCGCGCCGTCTTCCTGCACGGCACGCCCTACCGCGACCCGGAGATCCCCCACCCGCTCGCCGAGATCGACCGGCTGCTCGACGGCCCCGTCCGCGACCACGCCCTCCTCACCCTGGGTATGGCACTCCAGGGTCCGCAGTACTCCTCCGCCGAGACCGCGGTGGCCGACTTCCGGGCCGGCGCGGAACGCGGCCTCGTCGTCTCGATGCACCAGAGCGGTGGGGAACCCGCGCCCGGCTGGGAGGCCCTGCGCGCCGCCGGGCTGTTCAGCCCCCTGACCAACATCGTGCACGGAGCCGACCTGCCGGACGACTGGACCAAGACACTCGTCGAGGCAGGCGTCACCTTCACCACCACCCCGGAGAACGAACTGGGCCAGGGCCACGGCACCCCCGTCACCGGATCCCTGCTGCGCCTGGGCGCGGCACCCTCCCTGGGTACCGACATCGACACCGCCGTACCCGGCAAGGTCCTCACCGCCGCCCGGATCGCCCTGGCCCACCAGCGCAGCCTGGACCATGCCCACCACCGGCAGACGACCGGCATGTACGCCAACACGCCCTCGGTCACCGCCAAACAGGCGCTGGCGTGGGCCACGGTCGAAGGGGCGAAGGCACTGGGACTGGCCGACCAGGTGGGCCGGATCGAGGTGGGCATGCAGGCCGACCTGGTCGCCGTCGACGCCCGGGCGCTCAACCTGTGGCCGGCGCACGACCCGGTCGCCACGGTCCTGCACGCCGACATCGCCAACATCGAAGCCGTGATGATCGCCGGTGGCTGGCGCAAACGCGATCACGCCCTGCTCGCCTCCGGCCTCGACAAGGTCAAGGACAGGCTCCGCGATTCCGGAGAGCGGCTACTGCGCAGCATCGGAACCGCGGGCCCTCACGCCGGACACGCCTGACACCGCAACGGCCCGAAAGCCTGAACCGCGCGTCGGTGCCTCGTCGGCCAACTCGCCGTCAGGTCTGTGTACCAGTGGCCTCGCTTCCCCAGCAGAAGGTGACATGAACAGCCGCATGACACATCCCGCAGGGACGCTCCGCGGCGCTATGTGTCAGGAGCAGATCATCCAGGCGGCCATCGCCCTTCTGGACGAGGGCGGCGTCGAGAGTCTGAGCATGCGAAAGCTGGGCAGTCGTCTCGGCGCCACCGCGGCGGCGCTCTACTGGCACGTCAGGAGCAGACACGACCTGCTCCTGCTGGCCGCCGACACCGTCTGGGGGCAGACACCGCTCCCCGGTCTCGACGACCTCGAATGGCGGCAAGCCCTCCTGGCCATGGCCGACAACCTGCGTTCGATGCTTCTCCGGCGACCGTGGCTCCTGGCCGCCATGGCGTTCCAGCCTCGCGACGGCCCGGCCAAAAACCGCCATGACGATCACCTGCGCGCGGTCTGCAAGGCGTCCGGCCTCACCAGGCGGGATACCGAGCAAGCCGCCCAGAGCGTCGTCGCGTTCGCGATCGGTGCCGCCCTCACAGCCGCCCCTCGCCCGTATGTGTCCTTCGGACTGCAGTCGCTTCTCGACCGCGCTGCCGCCCGCGCGCCGTTCGACGCCGGCACACTGCCCCGGGACCGCGCTACCGAAGGTGCCCGAGGATCAGTTCCCAGGGGCAGGCAAGGGGCGTCGGGCTACTTTGTGCGCCTCCTCGGCAGGCACTCCCAGCATGCGCAAGGTCATCTCGGCCAGGTTCGAAGCCGCTTCCTCGCCGTCGAGGTCGGGCCGGGAAAACCGCAGTTCCACCAGGGACAGCAGGACTCCGCCTGTTCCGGACAGTGCGTACGCCGGGTCGACAGCGGCAAAGCGGCCCGTCTCGATACCGCGTTGCAGGTCGCGGCGGGCGCGGGGGGCGATGCCGCGATCGGAGTGGATCTGGGCCAGTCCGCGGTGCCGCAGGATGCCCATGAGCTCGGGATGCGAGCTTGCCATGCGGGCTGTGAGGCGGAACCCCGCCGCCACGAGCTCGGCCGGATCGTCCGTCCCGGCGAGCTGCTCGTCGATGACCTGACCGAACTCCTCCAGCGCGTCCGCCACCGCGGCGTCGAACAGCTCCGCCTTCGACTCGAAGTGGTTGTAGAAGGAGCCGAAGCCGACATCGGCCCGATCGGCGATGGTCTGGATGCTGGCGTTGGTGTCACCTGCTTCGGCCAGGAGCTCCCGAGCGGCGCGGATGAACGCTCTGCGTGTCTCGGCGCGGCGTCGCTCGAAACGGTTGTTGGAGGGCGCTGACGTCGGCATGCGACAAGTCTAGCAACGGGATTGATTGCCGACGCATAACTGATGATCTTCTCAGAATTAACTTCCCTCAGCTATTGACGATGAGTTCAGCAGTGTTGATGATTTCCTCATTACGGCAGTGTTGCTAGGAGGACGCCATGCCACAAACCCGCGTCGACGGGACCGGCGGCAGGGATCTCAAGACGGCTCACCAGGATCTGCACAGTGAGCAGGGCGCCTTGCGCGGTGAGCATTTGGGGCGGTCCCGGAACCCCGTGATCAAGGTGGCGGATCTGGCCTGGCTGGAGTTCGAGAAGCCGGACCTGAACCGGGCCGAGGCCTTCGCCCGGGACTTCGGCTTCCAGATCGCCGCCCGCACCGAGCGGGAGCTGTGGCTGCGCGGGACCTTCTCCGGCTCGCCCTGCATGGTCATCCGCAAGGGGCGCACCTCCCGCTTCGTCGGCCCCGCCTTCCGTGCGGCCGAACGGGCCGACCTTGACCGGCTGGCCCGCGCGACCGACAGCCCGGTCCGGGAGTCGGACGTGCCCGGTGGAGGGGCGGGAGTCGACCTGCTCGACCCCTCCGGCCTGCCGGTGCGGGTGGTGTTCGGTGCCGAGACGCTTCCCGCCCTGCCCGGGCAGGAGCCGCTGCTCCTGAACTTCGGCACCGAGCACGGCCGCAGGAACGCCGCGCAGCGCCCGCCGCGCGAGCCCTCACGTATCCAGCGGCTCGGGCATGTGGTCCTGGAGACGAGGGTGTTCGCGCGTGCCCTGGACTGGTACCTGGACATCCTCGGGATGATCGTGTCCGACTTCCTGTTCCTGGACGGGCAGCGCGAGCGCGGCCCGACGATGGCGTTCCTGCGCTGCGACCAGGGCAGCCTCGCCGTGGACCACCACACGCTGGCGATGCACCTCGGCCCCGGCAGCGGCTACGTCCACTCCGCCTACCAGGTCACCGACCTCGACGCCCTCGCCGCCGGCGGCGAGTACCTCAAGGAACGTGGTTACCAGCGCAGTTGGGGGATCGGCCGACACATCGAGGGAAGCCAGCTCTTCGACTACTGGCGCGATCCCGACCGTCTCATGCTGGAGCACTTCGCCGACGGCGACCTGTTCTCCTGCGACGTCGAGCCCGGCTGGGCGCCGATGTCCGCGAGCGGTCTGGCGCAGTGGGGGCCGCCGGCCACCCGTGACTTCCTCGGGGCGAACCCGTCCCCGGCCAAGGTCCGCGAGGTGCTGCGCGCGCTGCGCGGTGACAACGAACTCGACCCGGCGCGGCTGCTGGGCCTACTGAAGGCGATGAACTCATGAGCACCAACGTCCTGCGCACGGCCGACGGCTGGTGGGTGGTGCGCGGCCGGCACGCCGTCCCCGTCGAGACCAAGGCCGTCACCACAGCCGAGTTGCTGGCCGACCGCGCCGCGGTCCGGGAGGCGGCCGCCTCGGACGCGGCCGGCACGGCGGTGACCGACCTGGCACCGCTCTCCCCGGTCACCACCCCGTGCCGGGTTGTCGCACAGATGGTCAACTACCGCAGCCACGCTCGCGACTCGGGTTTCACCGGCGACATCCCGCCCACCTTCTTCCGGAAGGCCTCCGGGTCCATCAGCGGCCCGCAGGACAGCGTCGTCCGGCCCGCCCACGTGCAGTTCCTCGACTACGAGATCGAACTCGGCCTGGTCATGGGCGCGCCCCTGCCCATCGGCACCGTCGTCGAGGAGCGGGACCTGCCGTCGTACGTCGCCGGGCTGGTTCTCACCAACGACGTCAGCGCCCGTGACGTACAGCTGACCAAGACGCAGTTCTACGAGAGCAAGTCGTACCCGACCTTCACTCCCACCGGCCCGTATCTGGCCCTGCTGGCGGAGAAGGACTTCGCCCGTCTGCTGGACCTGAGGCTGAAGCTGAGCGTCAACGGCGACCTGCGGCAGGACCGCACCCTCGCCGACATGATCGTCCGTCCGGCGCAGGCGCTCACCCTGCTCGCCCGCTTCCAGACCCTGGATCCGGGCGACCTGCTGCTGACCGGCACCCCCGGCGGCACCGCCCTGAAGGCCCCGCCCAAGCCGGTCGAGAAGATCGGCGCGCTGCTGCCGCCCGCCCTGAAGTGGAAGACGTTCTTCAGCAGCCAGGCCAAGAACCCCCGCTACCTGCACGCCGGCGACCTGATCACCGCCACCATCGCCACCCCGGACGGGCTCATCGACCTCGGCGAGCAGCGCACGCCGGTCGCAGAGACGCGCTAGATCCCGAAGCGAGCCGCACCATGACCCCCGAACACCCCGGAGCCCGGGAAACCGGTCCGGAGCCGCCGCCGCACGTCCCCGTCGTGATCGTCGGGGCCGGGCCCGTCGGCGTGACCGCCGCCCTCCTGCTCGCCCGGCACGGCGTGCGCAGCGTCGTCCTGGAACGCCACGACGACCTCTATCCACTGCCCCGAGCGGTGGCCCTCGACGACGAGACCCGCAGGATCATCCAGGCCGCCGGAGTGCACGAGGAGTTCGCCGCCCTGGCCCGCCCCGCGCGGGGCCTGCGGCTGCTGAACGCCCGGCATCGGGTGATCGCCGAGTTCCCCCGCTCCGCCCACGGCATCCACGGCTTCCCCCAGACCAGCATGTTCGACCAGCCCGAGCTGGAACGGCTGCTGCGCGACGCCCTCGCCCGCACCCCGCTGTGCGAACTGCGCAGCGGGGCCGAGGTCACCGGTGTCGAGCAGGAGGACCCGGGCGCTCCGGCCACCGTGACCATCCACCAGGGCGGCCATGTCCACCAGCTGCGCGCAGACGCGGTCCTGGGCTGCGACGGCGCCAACAGCCTGACCAGAGAGGCGATCGGCGCGGGGTGGCAGGACCTGCGTTTCGAGGAACGGTGGATGGTCGTCGACGTCCGCACCCGCGCCGCCGTGCGTTGCTGGGAAGGAGTCGACCAGGTCTGTGACCCGGACCGGCCGGCGACCTTCATGCGGATCGGCGAGGACCGCTACCGCTGGGAGTTCCGCCTGCCCGACGGCGAGCTCCCGGATCGCCGAGGCCTGCGCGAGCTGATCGCGCCGTGGCTGCCCGCCGCCCAGGACAGCGACTTCGAGGTGATCCGGCAGGCGCACTACACCTTCCGGGCCCGCATCGCCGATCGCTGGCGCAAGGGCCGGCTCTTCCTGCTCGGCGACGCCGCGCACCTCACTCCGCCGTTCATCGGGCAGGGCCTGTGCGCGGGCATGCGCGACGCCCACAACCTCACCTGGAAACTCGCCCGTGTCCTTCGGCACGATGCCGACACCGCGCTGCTCGACACGTACGAAAGCGAACGCCGACCACACGCCCGTCAGATGATCCGCCTGGCCGTCGCCACCGGGTGGGCCATGACCGGAGGCCAGGACCGTGCCGCCGCGCTGCGCCGCGGCCTGGTCGGCGCCGTCTGCCGCATCCCCGGAGTGACCGCGTGGGCCGGCCGGCTCAGCCCGGCCCTGCGCCCAGGACCCCTGACCCGCGCCGGCCGCCTCGGCGGCACGTTCTGCCCTCAGCCCCAGGTGACCGTCGACGGCCGACCGGCCCTCCTCGACGACCTGCTCGGCACCTCTTTCGCCGTCCTGACCGCGACCTCACCCACACCCTCCCTGCAGGCCATCGCCGACGGCTTGGCAGCGCCCGTCATCCCGGTGGACCGACTCGGCGACGACGGCACCCTCCACGCCTGGCTGCGCCACGGCCGGGCCGACGCGGTGCTGCTGCGCCCCGACCGCGTCGTACTCGACGTCGTCCCAGCCGGCAGCGGCACCTTCACGCACGCGGCCGCATGGTCTCCGTTGCTGTGCACCACACGACGCACCGGCCGCTGCGAAGAGCTCGTCACCGCCCCATCCCCGAGGAGCGCCCCGCGATGACCCTCCCACTCATCACACCGTCACCGGACCCCATCTGGCTCCCCGACCCGGAAGCCACCACAACCAGCCGCATCGCGGACTTCGGCCGCTGGGCCGCCCGGCACCGGGGCGTCCAGGCCGCACACGACCACACCGACTACGGCGCCCTGCACCGCTGGTCGACCACCGACCTGGAAGGCTTCTGGGGCGCGGTGTGGGAGTACTTCGGCATCGACGCGGACACCCCCTACGAGCAGGTTCTCGTCGAAAACCGGATGCCGGGTGCGCGCTGGTTCCCCGGAGCCACCCTCAACTACACCCACCACGCCCTGCGCCACCTGCGCGACGACGCACCGGCGATCGTCGCCGTGGACGAGACCGGCGCCGGATACGAGGTGTCCGGAAAGCAGCTGCGCGCCCAGGTCGCCTCCGTCGCCGCCACTTTGCAGGACCTCGGGGTGAAGGAGGGGGACCGCGTCGTCGGCTACCTGCCCAACACCCCGCACGCGATTGTCGCCTTCCTCGCCGCAGCCAGCATCGGCGCGGTGTGGTCGGTGTGCGGCCAGGACTACGCACCTCGGGCCGCGGCCGACCGCTTCGCCCAGCTGGAGCCCACGGTCCTCATCGCCGCGGACGGCTACCTCTTCAACGGCACCACGCACGACCGCCGCGAGGCGGTCCTCGAACTGGCCGGGTCCCTGCGAACGCTGAGCGCCGTCGTGCTCGTCGACCACGTCGGCCTGCCGTGGCCCGCGCGAACCTACCCCGCCCTGGTCGTGCCGTGGGAGGACGCGTCCACCCGGACCGAACAACTCACCTGCGCTGCCGTGCCGTTCGACCATCCCCTGTGGGTCGTCTTCTCCTCGGGCACCACCGGCCTGCCCAAGGGCATCGTCCACGGTCACGGCGGCGTCCTGCTGGAGCATCTGAAGACCCTCGGCCTGCACTCAGACCTCGGTCCGGGCGACCGGCTGCTGTGGTACACCACCACCCACTGGATGATGTGGAACCTGGTCGTCTCCACCCTGCTGACCGGTGCCACGACCTGTACCTACGACGGCAGCCCGGCGCCTTTCGCCCGCCCCGACGTCCTGTGGGAGCTGGCTTCCCGTCACCGGGTCACCGTCTTCGGCACCAGCCCCCAGTACCTGCTGGGCATGGCCAAGTTCGGAATCGAACCGGCCGTGCACGATCTGTCGTCGGTACGGGGCATCGGCTGCACCGGCTCCGCGCTGCCGGCCTCCGCCTACCCCTGGGTCCGTGACCACGTGGGTTCGCGTGTCCAGCTCGCCTCCACCAGCGGCGGCACGGACGTCGTCTCCGCCTTCGCCGGCAGTGCCCCCACCACCCCGGTGTGGGCCGGGGAGCTGTCCGCGCCCCACCTGGGTGTCGCACTGGCCGCCTACGACGAGGGAGGCATGCCCGTCGTCGACCGGGTGGGCGAGCTCGTGATCACCCGCCCGATGCCGTCCATGCCGCTGTCCTTCTGGAACGACCCCGACGGAAGCCGCTACCACGACGCCTACTTCTCCACGTACCCCGGTGTGTGGCGGCACGGCGACTGGATCACCGTCACCCCCCACGGGTCGGTGATCGTGCACGGCCGCTCCGACTCCACCCTCAACCGCAACGGCGTCCGGCTGGGCAGCTCCGACATCCACGATGTCGTCGAGCGTCTCCCGGAGATCGCCGAGGCGCTGGTCATCGGCGCGGAGGAGACCGACGGCGGTTACTGGATGCCGCTGTTCGTCGTCCTCGCCGACGGGGCCGTCCTGGACGACGCCCTGTGCGGGAAGATCCGCGAAGCGGTCCGTGCCGGCGCCTCACCCCGCCACGTGCCCGACGAGATCCTCGCCGTCCCCGGCATCCCGCACACCCGCACCGGCAAGAAACTCGAAGTCCCCGTCAAGCGGCTCCTGCAAGGCGCCCCCGTCGACCAGGTCGTCAACCCCGCCGCGGTCGACAACCCCGAACTCGTCGAGCACTTCGCCCGCCTGGGAGCCGAACGCCACCGCCGGCTCACCCACGAGACCGTCACGGACACGCGCCGGAAACGGGCATGACGCCACCGGCCGCGCGCCCGCCGCCCGAGCCGCGGCCGAACGGCTGACAACAGGCAAGTCATCTGCGACCGGTCCCCACACGGTGCCGCTCACCGGAACCAGCCGGCGCCGGTCCTCTCTCCACGCCGGCGGCCGTGCCTCCGACAGCCGGCCTCCAGGCCGCCCGAGATCCACGTCACCAGCCGCGTCGGCGGCGACCACCGCACGGGCCCATCCGCACCGTGCTCCGTGCCCCCTTCCGGCCGGTTCCGGCACCGGATGACCCGCGCCACCATTCCGAACATCTCAGGACGACCCGTGATCCTTCCCCTTGTTCTCGCCTGCCTCGTCGCCGTGGCCTTTCTGGCCGTCGGGGTACCCAAACTTCTCGCTCTGGCGCCCATGCGTGAACTGGCCGCCAAGTCCGGATACTCCGTCGGTGCCTATCGCGTCATCGGCGCCCTGGAGATCGCGGGCGCCGCCGGTATCGCGCTCGGCCTGGCCGTCCCCCTGCTCGGCGGCCTGGCCGGCGCCGGTTTGCTGATCCTCATGGCCGGAGCCGTGATCACCCATGTACGCGGTGGCGACGCGCGCGGCATTGCGCCCGCTCTCGTGTCCGCGGTCCTGGTCGCCGCCTACCTCGCCGCCCTGTTCACCGCGTGACCCCCTCGAAAGGAGCATTCCGATGCCTACGCGCACCCGTACGGACATCCCCGTCTACCGGCCCGACCTCTACTCGGCCGCGGCCATCCGTGACACCTACCCGCACTACGCCAGGCTGCGCGAGCTCGGCCCGGTCGTCTGGCTGACCAAGCACAAGGTCCACGCCCTGCCCCGGTACGCGGAGTGCAAGGCCGTCCTGCTCGACGACGAGACGTTCATCTCCGGTGATGGCGTCGCTCTAAACCCCCTCGCCAACCGCATGGGCCAGGGCACCACCCTCTACAGCGACGGCGCCGACCACGACCGCCGCCGCTCCCAGGTCGCTCACCGCCTCACACCCCGGGCGCTGCGCCCCATGACCACCGCCGTGGACGAACAGGCCGCGCAGGTCGTCGAGGCGGCGCTCGCGCGCCGGGCCGTCGACGGGGTCGAGATGGCCATGGCACTGCCGCTGTCCGTCGTACCCGACCTCGTGGGATGGCCGGAGGAGGGCCGGGAGCACCTGCTGCGCTGGGCCGGCGCGGCGTTCAACGGCCAGGGGCCGATCAACCGGCAGGCCGTGCGCACACTCCCCTCGGCCCTCGGCATGATGCGTTACGCCCGCCGTGTCGTCCGGGAGCGGTCGGTACTCGAAGGCAGCATGGGGCACGACCTGCTCTGCGCGGCCGACGAGGGCAAGATCCCGCCCGCCGAGTGCGCCACGATGATGATGGACTACCTGTCGCCCTCGCTGGACACCACCATCAGCGCCATCGCCAGCGCCCTGCACCTGTTCGCCACCCACCCCGAACAGTGGCGCCTGCTCAAGGAAGACCCCGGACGCATCCCCAACGCGGTCAACGAGGTCGTCCGCTACGACTCCCCGGTCCGCGCCTTCACCCGCGTCGCCGCCCGCGACACGACCATCGCCGGCACCCCGATCCCCAAGGGCTCCCGGCTGCTCGTCCTCTACGGTTCCGCCAACCGCGACGCACTGGAGTGGGAGGACCCGGACACCTTCGACATCCGCCGTGACGCCGCCCGCCAACTCGGCTTCGGACAGGGCACCCACGGCTGCGCCGGCCAGGGACTGGCCCGCCTGGAGACCTCCGCGATGCTGCGCGCCCTGGTCACGCGCGTGGACCGCATCGAACTCACCGGCACTCCCGAGTGGGCCCTGAACAACATCATCCACCGCTACGAGCGTCTCCCGCTCAAGCTCATCCCCGCCTGAAACCCCCATCCCATCCCCGCCCGAGGACAGCACCATGAAAATCTCCGTCGACTACGACCGCTGCGAAGGCCACGGCCTGTGCGCCGACCAGGCCCCCGGCGTCTTCGTCCTGGACGACGACGCCGAACTCACCTACCGCTTCGAGGACCTGGAGGTACCCGACGAGCACGTGTCCGCAGCCCGCGCGGCTGTCAACGTGTGCCCGGTCGCCGCCCTGCGGGTACAGCCATGACATCCGCCCGTTCGGTGCTCATCGTCGGTGAGTCGCTGGCCGGCACCACCGCCGCGCGCGAGCTGCGTGCGCTCGGCCACACCGGTCCGGTCACGATCATCGGCGCCGAGACACACGGGGCCTACTCCCGCCCGCCCCTGTCCAAGGCGGTTCTCAAGGACCCCGCCGCGGACGACACCGTCGGACAGGACCTCGGCGGGCTCGATATCCGGACCATCCGCTCGGCCGCCACCGCGGCCGACACGGACCGCCGCACCGTGACGACCGCCGACGGCCGTGCGTTCGGCTACGACGCGTTGATCATCGCCACCGGCGCGGCGGCCCGCAGGCTCGCGGCACCGGGCCAACGCGGCGAACTGGTGCTCCGCACACTGGACGACGCCCGCCGGCTGCGCGCCCGCCTGGAAACCGCACGCTCCGCGGTCGTGGTCGGCGCGGGCTTCCTCGGCATGGAGGTGGCCAGTGCCTGCGCGGCCCGCGACATCCCGGTCACGGTCCTGGACGTGGACCGTCCGCTCGAACGGATCCTCGGCAGCTATCTGTCCGCCGCGGTCACCGAACGCGCCGCGGCACACGGCATCCGCTTCCTGCGGACCACCGGCTTCGCGGCGCTCGCCGGTGACCCCGTCCATGGCGTCACGCTGCCCGACGGGACCGAGCTGCCCGCGGACCTCGTGGTGACCTGTGCGGGGGAGACGCCCTGTACCGACTGGCTGGCCGGCACGGGCCTGGTCGACCGCCTCGGCGTCGGCATCGATCCCGCCTGCGCCACCACGGTCCCCGACGTGTTCGCCGCCGGTGACGTCACCTACCTCCGCGCCGACAGCACCGGCCCCGAGCGGCGCGCCCCGTTCTGGTCCAATGCCGTCGCCCAGGGCAAGGTCGCCGCCGCTTCCGCCCTCGGGCTCTCGCCCGCGGGACCGGTACAGGACGACTACTTCTGGACCGAGGTCGCAGGCCTCACCCTCAAAGTCGTCGGCCCTCTGCCGCCCGTCGGTGCGCCCACCACGGTGGACGGCAGCGTGACCGACGGGCGAGCCCTGCTCACCTGGCACCACCCCGGCGACCGCGCCACCGTCGTCGCCTACGGCCTGCGCAAGCCGGTCGCCGCCCTGCGCGCCCGGGCAGCCTCCGTCCCCGCACAGTGAGGCAGCCCTGTCCTTGCCGCCGGTGACGGCGAACCAGGTGCTCCGGATCGCCCGCAGCCCGTCGGACCTGCGCCCGAGAAAACCTCATGACCGGCCCCTGACGCGGCAGCTCTTGGCGTTGTGCTGTAACCGGTCTGGGACTGGCTCAGGCCGCACAGCATCGGCGCCGCTTGCCATGTCGGCGTGAGCGGGCCGGCTTCGAGCAGGCAACCGGTGCCCCTCCATCCGCGAGATCAGTCGCCGGTGCGGCATTCGAAACCGCCGATGTTCCGCGATCCCGCGTCGCGTCGCTCCGCCGGTTTCTTCCCGGTACCCGCGACGCCGTCCGTCACACGGGGGGTGTCACATGTGTGAAACCGGTCTGACAAGCCCTGCTTCGTAGGCGAAGGCCACCGCCTGGACGCGGGTCCGGGCGCCGGTCTTGGCGAGGATGCTGCTGATGTATGACTTGACGGTTGTTACGGCCAGATGCAGGTCCTCGGCGATCTCTCCGTTGCTTCGTCCCGATGCGACGCGGGCGAGGACCTCGCGCTCGCGTCGTGTGAGGCGGCGGAGCCGGCTGCTGTCGTCGTGATCCTGGTCCGGGACGGGACTTCGCAGGCGGTGGGCGAAGGTGTCGAGGAGCTTGCGGGTCAGGCTCGGCGCGATGACGGCGTCGCCTCTGGCCACCGCGTGGACGGCGGCGATCAGCTCCTCTGGCCGGGCGTCCTTGAGGAGGAAGCCACGGGCCCCGGCGCGCAGTGCCTTGTAGACGCGTTCTTCGAGATCGAAGGTGGTCAGCACCAGCACCTGTGAGCGGCTGCCGGAATCCAGGATGCGCCGAGTGGCCTCCGTGCCGTCCATGCCGGGCATGTGCACGTCCATCAGAACGATGTCCGGCTGGAGTGCGGAGGCCATCCGGACCGCCTCGGCTCCGTTGCCGGTCTCGCCCACGACTGTGAGTCCGGGTTGCCGTTCGAGGACCATCCGCACCGCGAGGCGTTGCAGGGTTTCGCCGTCGGCGATCAGAAGGGTGGTCATGGCGATGGTTCTTTCGCCGGAGGGAGACGGATCGGCGGTACGGGGTCTACGGCGTTCCCCGTGTACGCCTCACTCGTGTGCGATGTGTGCCCGGTGTTCGGCCAGTACGTCCAGTCCGAAGTCGGAGGTCAGGTCACGCCACACCGAGTGGGCGTGGTTGGCGTATCGCTGGGTGTTGTCGTATTCGATGAGGATGCGGCGGTCCTGCACACGGTAGTAGTGCGGTTCCCCGGCGTCGGTGCTGCCCGCCCAGCCGAAGTGCACCGTGTCCAGGACGGTGTCGGTGGCGTAGTGGTTGTCGTAGGCGTTGGCGAGGAACTCGGGTGCCCGTCCGGTGTATTGGGTGACGAGCCGGTGCAGCAGGTGCCGCTGTTCTTCGTTCAGGTCGCGCCCGCCGATGCCTTTGGGGGGAATCGTGATGGCCACGCGTGCGTGGTCGCTCTCGGTGTATCCGCTGCCCGTTTCCGCCCGGCGGTCGATGTCGTCGACGAGCCGGTCCAACTCGGGGTCTGTGAACCGGCCCCGCCAGAGGTCCTGCATGTGCATCATCGTGTCGCCGTGTTCGACGCGTGGACGGTTGCCGGAGACGATGTCGGAGACTGCGGACGGGTGGAGCAGGGCGCTCCGGAGTTGGCCCGCGTCCAGGCTGCGGGCCAGTTGACGCGCCGTGTCCTCGGCTCCCCGCAGGGGCCGCAGGGTGCTTCCGAGCAACTCGGTCGTGGCCGGGTCGGCGCCGATGAAGCAGGGGGTCGTGGAGACGAGGCGGCCGGCGACGACGAGGTTGTTGAGGGAGATGTGGTGGCCGCCGAACCGCCACGCCCAGACCCGGTCGCCGGGGCGGCCGAAGATCCTGAGCCAGTACAGGCCGGGGTCCCGCCCGCGCTGCCGGCCCCAGTGAACCCGCCACCCTTCCACCTGGTCCAGGACGTTCTCCAGTCCCATCACAGTGGTGACCGTGGCGTAGCCCGGGACGGACAGTCCGGTGGCCACCAGCCTCATGGCCAGGCTCTGCTGGCGGGCGTTCTGGTCCCGGATGGCGAGCCCGCCGTGTTCCGTGGGGGTGTAGAACCAGCGCAGCCGCTCGGCCTCCGCGTCCGGGTGGAGCGGGGAGCCGTAGGCGGCGAGCAGGAGTTGGTCTCCGCTCAGGCTGCTCAGCCAGGTGGCGGCGACGTCGGCCATGACAGCCGCCGCCTTCTCCCGTCCGGCCGTCAGGGTGTCGGGCACCGAGTCTTCGCGGTCACCGGGCACGGGCGGACTCCGGGTCCTCGGAGATGTCCAGCATGACCTTGATGGCGTTGCCGCGACGCTCGGCGTAGGTGTCGAACGCCGCGGCGACCTCGGACAGCCCGAAGTGGTGGGTGACCAGTTCCGCGGTGCGCAGCCTGCCGCGGGAGGCCAGGCCCACCGCACGGGCCACCGAACCCGTGCCCTCCCCGCGGACCGTCTGGATCGAGATGCCGTTCATCACAGCATGGTTCAGGTCGGCCAGTACGGGCTGTTCGAAGAAGCCGACGAGGACGACCTTCCCGGACCGCTTGGCCATGCGCAGGGCGTCGTCCACCGCGCTCGGGGCGCCCGAGCATTCCAGGACGATGTCGGCGCCGATCCCGTCGGTCGCCTCCCGGACCGCAGTGACGGCGTCCTCCGCACGGGAGTTGACGACCAGGTCGGCGCCGAAGGACTTGCCGATGGTCAGCCTCGCCTCCCGCGTGCCGGCCAAGGCGACGGTCCTGGCCCCGAGTTCACGTGCGACCTGCACCGCGAGCAGACCTATCGGTCCGGGGCCGATCACGGCGACCGTCGCACCGACGAGAAGGGTGCCGAGCACGTCGAAGGCGTGCATCACGGTGCCCACGGTGGTGAGGACGACCGCGGCGTCGAAGTCGACGGTGTCCGGCAGTCGGTGCAGGGTCGACACATGGTTGAGCGCGTACTCCGCGAAGCCGCCGTTGACGGTCATGCCCTGCACCCGGTGCCCGGTGTGCCGCAGGCCGTAGTTGAGGCAGTCCGTGTAGGCCCCGGCCAGGCAGTTGGCGCAGCGCATGCAGCCTCGATGGGCCTCCGTCACGACCCGGTCGCCGACACGGAGTTCGTGCACGGCGCCGCCCGCCGCGGCGACGACGCCGGCGTACTCGTGGCCGGGTACGAACTCGCCCGCGGCCGGTCCGCCGTCCTTGAAGAAGTGCCGGCTGCGGATCTTCAGGTCCGTTCCGCACAGGGACGCCCTGCGGACGTGCACCAGGACGTCTTCCGGTCCCACCCGCGGCACGGGCAGCGTCGTCACGGCGAGCGTGCCGGGCTCGCCCAGCACCGCGGCCCGCATGGTTTCCGGCAGGGACATAGGGGCCTCCAGTTACGGCCGTGAGCATGCGTCGGGAATCGACGGGCCGCGACGGCCCTTTTCCCCACCTCATCCTGCACGCCGGCAACGCCTATTTCCCACCCTCGGCGTATAGGGATCCCTTATGCGTCTCGCGGGGAATTCCTATTGGAGCCCCACCGCAACGTCATGGCAGTGTCATTCGGAAACGGCGGACATCGCCGACGGCCGTACGGCCCGGGAACGGGGCCACCGCCCAAGGAGCGAAACAGTGGATCTGGGGATTTCGGGCAAGACCGCACTGGTACTGGGCGCAGGCGGGGGCCTCGGCGGTGCCATCGCCCAGGCCCTCGCCGCGGAGGGGGCTGCTGTCGCCGTCGCGGACATCAGCCCACAAGCCGCTGAGCGCACCGCCCAGGAGGTGGTCGGCGCGGGCGGGAAGGCCTTGCCCCTGGAATGGGACCTCGCGGACCTGGGCGCGATCGACCAGCACATCACGGCAGTCGAAGGGGCTGTCGGCCCTGTGGACATCCTGGTCAACAACACGGGTGGACCGCCGCCCTCGCCGGTCGGGGGGCAGGACCCGGAGGTCTGGCTGAAGCACTTCCAGTCCATGGTGCTGTCGGTCATCGCGATCACGGACAGGGTCGTACCGGCGATGCGGAGCCGGGGCTGGGGCAGGATCATCACCAGCGCCAGCTCGGGCGTGATCGCCCCCATCCCCGATCTGGGGCTGTCCAACGCCCTGCGTGGCAGCCTGCTGGGCTGGTCCAAGACGCTGGCCCGGGAAGTCGCGGCCGACGGTGTCACCTGCAACGTGATCGTTCCGGGACGGATCGGGACCCAGCGGATCAAGTTCCTCGACCAGGCCAAGGCCGAGCGGGAGGGCAAGTCCGTCGAGGAAACCTCCGCCGAGAGCGTCGCTTCGATCCCCGTGGGCCGCTACGGCGAACCGTGGGAATACGCCGCTGCCGTCGCATTCCTCGCAAGCACCCGGGCCTCTTACATCACGGGCTCGGTTATTCGTGTCGACGGCGGACTCATCGCGAGCCTCTGAACACGAGACCGGACTTCTGAGGAGGCGGAACGAATGTCAGCACTGAACCGCGACACCCATGGTGTTTTTGCCATCGCACCGACGCCCTTCGACGAGGAGGGCGCGATCGACTTCGAATCGCTCAGCCGGCTCATCGATTTCTACGGCGCCTCCGGCGTCACCGGGCTGACCCTGCTGGGACAGATGGGTGAAGCCCCCAAGCTGTCCCACGAGGAGAGCGTGCGCATCGTCCAGCACGTCATCAAGCGCACTGACCTGCCGATCGTCGTGGGCGTCTCGGCCCCCGGTTACGCCGCCATGCGAGCCCTCACGGCCGAGGTCATGTCAGCCGGCGCCGACGGCGTCATGATCGCCCCGCCGAACACCCTGCGCACCGATGACCAGATCGTGGGCTACTACGAGGGAGCGTCCAGTGCCATCGGCGAGGACGTGCCGTTCGTGATCCAGGACTATCCACTGTCGTTCTCCGTCGTCATGTCCCCTGCCGTCATCGCCCGCATCGCGAGCGCCGCGCCAGGGTGCGTGATGCTCAAGCACGAGGACTGGCCGGGCCTGGAGAAAATCAGTGCACTCCGGCAGCTCGAAGCCGACGCAGCGATGCCCCGCCTGTCGATCCTGTGCGGGAACGGCGGCCTCTTCCTGGACTTCGAGACAGAGCGCGGAGCCGACGGGGCGATGACGGGCTACTGCGTGCCCGAACTCCTCGTCGACGTGGTGCGCCACACCACGGCCGGCGACCGCGACGCCGCCCATGACGTCTTCGACGCCCACCTGCCCCTGCTGCGCTATGAGCAGCAGCCGGGCGTCGGTCTGGCCGTGCGCAAGTACGTGATGAAGCGCCGCGGAATCCTGGCGTCCGACACCCAGCGCAGGCCCGGGGCGGCGCTGTCGGCGCGCGCCCGCACAGAGGTCGACTACCTGCTGGCGCGGCTGGCCCGCAAGGACAGCAGGGTCGTGGTCACGGCGTGAGGGACGGGCAGCCCCCTGTCGAGTAGCTTGATCGGATGCAGCTACGTCAGCTGGAGTACTTCCTCGCGGTCTGGGAGGCGGGCTCCTTCAGCGGGGCGGCCGCGCGGCTCTATGTCACGCAGCCCTCGCTCTCCCAGCAGATCGGGGCTCTGGAGAAGGAGCTGGGTGCGGTTCTGCTGGAACGCGGCCGGCAGGGAGTGACGCTGACCCCCGCCGGGCGGGTGTTTCTGCCCCGGGCGCAGGACGTCGTCCGCGCTGTCCAGGACGCCCAGGAGTCGGTACGCGAGGTGGTGGAGGGCCGTAAGGGGGACGTCCATGTCCTGACCGTGCGGTCTGTCGCCTCGGGCATTCTGCCGCCCTCCGCGGCACGCTGGCACTCGACGTACCCCTCCGCCGTGCTGCGCCTGCACGACTACTCCCACCGACGCGACCTCCAAGAGGCCATGCGCGGCGGCCACGGCGACATCGCCGTCGGCCCACGGCCCGACCCGTGGGAAGGGCCGGTCGTCTCCCTCGGATACGAGGAGATGGTGGTGACCGGTTCCGCGGAGTACCCGGCGCAGACCTCGGCCGACCCGGCCGAACTGGCCGTCGCCGACTGGGTGCTCTACGAGCAGGAACAGGGCATGAGCGAGGTCGTGGACCGCATGGCCCGCCACTTCGGGTTCACCCCGCGTGCCGTGGCCCGTACCGGCCAGGTCTCGGCGGCGCTCCTGTTCGCGGTCGAGGGGATCGGCATGACGGTGACACCGGAGAACGCGGTACCGCTGCGCTGGTCGCGCCACACCCGGCGGATCGGGCCCGGCCTCTTCCGCGAACTGGTGGTGTACAGCAGGAAGCTCCCCTCCCAACTGGCCGCACGCTACCGGGACATGCTCACCTCACTGGAGCTGCCGCTGACCGCGGAGCAGGACCTGCCCGAAGGAGCGCTCCGCTTCTAGCCGTATCCCTTCCGATCCTGCACTTCGGTGCCCCGTGGGACTCGGGCTGGAACGCGCGGTGATCGCTTCCGCGACCTCGATCGTCCTCGGCCTCCTCATCGGAGCTCTGGGCACGCGCGCGTACGACCGCAAGGGGCCGGCCAGGAAACACACTCCTGCCGCATCGGAACAGTGATCGACGGCCTGCCAGGGGAGGGCGGACAGCCCGGCAGACTCGTCGAGCCGGGGCGGTCAGACGTCGTCGTGCAGTTGCGCGAGCCCACTGAGGAGGAGTTCGAGGCCGAAGGAGAACTCGTCCTCGATCGGCACCGGCAGCGAGCCGGCCACGGTCAGGGTCGCCGGGTACAGCGACTGATCCACGCTTCGGAAGACGGCGGACATCTGGGCGTCGTCGAGTTGTCCTGTGCCACCTTGCCCGGTGGTCTGAATGGCGAACCCAAGGACGTAACGGGCCAGGGTCGCGTATGCATGGGCGGCCACTCGCGGCGGGAAACCGCTGTCGAGCAGCACCGCGACGCAGTCCTCGCGCAGCGCCATCGCGTTCGGGCCGACGGGGATCTGCTCCACCATCAGGCGCGCCGCATACCGGTGGCGACCCAGGGCGTCGAACATGGTGTGTGCGACCGTCCGCAGCGCCTGTTGCCAGCCCGCCGCGAAAAGTTCCCCGCGGTCCAACTGAACGGCACCGAACACGCGGTCCACGACATGGGCCACCAGCGCTGCCCGGTTGTCGAAGTGCCGGTACAGCGTCGCCGTACCCGAGCCCAAGCGCTGCGCCAGCGTCCGCATCGACAGGGCTTCCGCACCCTCTTCATCCACGATCCGCAGCGCGGTGGCGACGATCCGCTCCAGCGGTACGGGCGGACGGCCTCGAGAACGCCGCCCTGATGACTCGCCTGCTTGCGTTCCAGCACCTGCTCCCACGAAACGTGCCACCTCCTCGGCGAGCACGATAACAGCAACGCTGTATCCGGTATGTGGTCTGGGCGGCCGACGCCGCCCCGTCCGATCAGCTCCGGTTCTCGAGTCCCGTGGGGGCCAGGTCCGCGACGAACACCGCATGACAGGTGACGCATGCGACATCGGGAGGATCTTCCGAGCCCGTGAGGCGGGGCAGGCCGATCAGGCTGAAGAGCGCAGTGCCGTCGTGAGCGACGAGGAAGCGCAAGGAGCGTACGGGCTCAATTATTCGGGGGCCGTAGCGTGACTGCTACGGGGCGGCGCCGGCGCCCGGTCGGCAGAGTGGGCACCGGGACGGCCCCGGGGCGCTCTGCGTGCGCCGGTGGGCCGTCACCCTCCGTCGCGATGTGGCCTGCGGCGGGCGACTGGCGCACCCCCGATGCGCGACCGGCCTTCGTGGTGCTGCGCACCTGCTTGACGTGAACGCTTATATCGGTAACGCTGTGGCCATTAAAGTAAGCGAGTCCGCCCCGCCCGGCTCCAGCCACGTCGTGACGGACGGGTCTTCGGCTCGATGCTCCGAGGCACGCCATGCACGCCGATGTCGCCCGCCCGGCGGGCTGCGGGGCCTCACCTCGGCGGGACTCCGGTATCCGAGAGGCGACCATGCCCTTCCTGCTCATCATGGCTTTCTACGCCGTCCGGATCTCCCGGGCTCCCGTGGACGTGCGTCTGAAAAAGGGCCACGCCGGTCCACTGGCTGTGGCGGCCGGCGGAGTGATCCTCTATCTGGCCTGGGACCGGCTGCGCCCCGATGGCATCAACACCCTCTATTGCGCCGGGGAATTCCCCGGCGTCGCCGCCGCCTACCTGATGTCGTGCACCTTGGTGCTCGCCACCCGGCTGCCGTGGCTGGAGCCGTGGTTCGGCGGCCTGGACCGCATGTACTTCTGGCACAAGCGGTACGCGCTGCTCTCCATGCTCCTGCTCACCCCTCACATCCTCCTCCACCTCCTGTTCGCCGGGCGCGCGTACAAGGACGTCGACGCTCACGAGGCAGCTCAGTTCGTCGGGGTCGGGCACCTGCTCGGCGCGGGCGCAGCCATCGGTCTGCTCGCACTCGTCCTCATCTCCCTGGGCCAGGTCGGCCGGGTCCTGCGGCTGCCCTACGAGCGCTGGCTGCTCCTGCACCGGTTCACCGGCCTGCTGCTCCTGGCCGCCTTCGTCCATGGGTGGATCCTGGACCTCGTCATCGGAGGTTCCCCGCCCCTCCTGGCCGTCTACGTGCTGATATGCCTCACTGGCATCGCCGCCTACGCGTACGACGAACTGGTGCTGCGCCGCAGGGAGCCCCGGGCTGATTACACCGTCGGCCACGTCGACCGCCCCACCTCCGACGTCATCGACCTCACGCTCATCCCCGTCAACGCGAAGAAGCTGTCGCTGACGGGCGGCCAATTCGTCTACCTGCGCCTCGGAGGCCGCCGCACGTGGCGCGAACATCCCTTCAGCGTGGCCGGAGTTCACCCCGACGGTACGGTGCGCCTCACCATCCGGTCGCTCGGCCGTGACACCCGCAGTATCTACGACGACGTACGTGAAGGGCTGCCCGCGACCCTCAATGGCCCATACGGCATGTTCGACCATACTCTCGGCGGACAGCGCCAGATCTGGATAGCCGGTGGCATCGGCATCGCCCCGTTCCTCGGCTGGCTCACCCACTCCAGCAACACTCTGCCCAGCGCCGACCTCTTCTACTGCGCTCCCGACGCGGAGGCCGCACCGTTCCTGCCGGAACTCACCGCAACCGCCGGGCGTCTGCCCCATCTGCGACTCCACCCGACCTTCAGTCGAACCCACGGCCGCCTGACCGCCGACCGTATCCAGGCAGCGGCCGGCCCGCTCACTCCTGACCTGCACGTCTTCCTCTGCGGCCCTGCGGCCATGGTTGAAGAACTCAGCCGCGACCTCCACCGCCAGGGCATTCCCCGGGAGCGCATGCACGCCGAGCACTTCTCCTTCCGCTGATACTCGGGCGGCGGTCCGCTGCTGGTGATCATTGGCCTCGAGCGGTTTCGGCTCCGGCACAGGCGAGACGTTCTGCCCATGGCTGCTCTGCCTTGCTCCAACGAGGCCGGCGCCCGGGCGAGGACATCCGCCAGCAGCGCCAGCCCGGCGTCCACGTCACGGGTGAGACTTTCGCTGAGGCCGTCCGTGTACAGGACCAGCAGACTGCCTTCCGCTGCTTCGAACTGGGCTGTCTCGAAAAGCCGCCCGCCCAGCCCCAGAGGCGGGCCGATCGGAAGCTCCGGGAAGACGACCGCACGTGCCGCCGCGCCGACACTGGCTGTCGCGGGAGAGACCAGGGCCGGCAACGGATGTCCGGCGCTGGCCACGGAGCACAGGCGGGAGACCGGGTCATAGACCGTGTACAGGCAGGTGGCGCTCATCTCGTCCGAACCCCGCGTCTCCTCGCGCTGGAGCCGGATCACCACGTCGTCCAGGTGGGTCAGCAGCTCATCGGGCATGAGATCGATGTCCGCGAGGGTGCGCACGGCCGTCCGTAGCCGGCCCATGGTGGCGCAGGCGTGCAGGCCCCGGCCGACCACGTCGCCGACGACGAGTGCGACACGGGCCCCGGAGAGCGGGATCACGTCGTACCAGTCGCCGCCCACGCCGGACTCGGCGGGCAGGTAACGGAAGGCCGTCCCGACCGCGCGCCGTTCCGCCACCCGCTCCGGCAGCAGGCTGCGCTGGAGGGTGAGGGCGGTTTCACGCACGCGGGTGTAGCGCTCGGCGTTGTCGAGGTGGATCGCGGCTCGCGAGACGATCTCCTGGGCCAGGAACAGTTCCTCCTCGTCGAAGGCGGTGGTGGTGTGGTGCCGGAAGAACTGCACCAGGCCGAGTGGCTTACCACGGGCCCGCACCGGCACCAGCAGCATCGAATGGACGCCGAAAGCACGCAGGGCCTCCTGCTGGACCGTGGACTGCGCCATCCACTGCGGGACCTGTGCGGCGGTGATGCTGTACCGGATGGGCTGTCCGGTGGCCAGCACGCGGCCGGGCTGGTTCTGCGCTTGGCCATCACCTGATGCGATATCACCACTGTTGTATCTGGAGGACTTTGACATGACGTCACAATTTCGAACGCATTAACGGGCCTTGCTGCTGCGGTACCGCATACCCGGTGATATTTCGGTACGCCGGTACCAGTGACACGTTCAAGATCGCCCATAGCTTCAAGGGCGAGCCGGACAGAGGCAGTTTGGCGGCCTCCACGCGTTCCGGAACGGTGAACGAGAAGGACCGATCACACGTGAGAACCAGAGGGATCCGGCGTCGCAGCGTGCTGCTGGCCGGTATGGGTGTCGCCGCGGGCACTGTGACGCAGTTGCCCGCCAAGGCGATGGCGGCGACATCCGACAGTGGTACGACGACACACGACGATCAGATCTACAACGACCTCTACGAAGCCTTCCTGTTCGGATACACCCTGGTGGCGTTCGAGATCGGGATGCTGCCCCGGACGAACTACGCCGAGGCCGGTTACGACGGCGCGCCGATCAACCAGATCAAACTGGCCAAGAGCCTGGAGGACGACGGACTGACCAACGGGCCCAACCTGGAGACGGTCTACGGAAACGCCACGCTCGACCTGAAGGCCGAGCCGCTCATCCTCAGCAAGCCCGAAGTGGAGGCGAACCGGTACTTCGGCCTGCTGCTGACCAGCAGCCGCGGAGAGGTCATGCCACCGCTCGGCACCCAGGGCGTCGGAGGCCAGGCGGCCACCACCTACGCGCTGGTGGGCCCCGGCTTCACAGGAGACCTTCCGGACGGCCTGACACGCGTGGACTGCCCCACCGATCTCACGCTCCTGATGATCCGGATCCGGGAGTTCACCGACGTCGACAACGACTACGCGACCGTCGACGCCCTCCAGAGGAAACTCGACATCCGTCCGCTGTCGGCCTACGGAGACGCGGACTACGTGCCCCCGGCCGGCACCGTCGACCCCAGCAACGACTACGACCCGTACGCCAAGAAGGCGAGCATCACACTCGTCGACTTCTTCAACACCTACAACCGGCTCACGGCGGACAACCCCGTGGAGGACGCCTACAAGAACCTCGCGGCCGGATTCGAGAAGTACGGAATCGGCGCCGGCAAGACATTCACCCTGGACTGCTACGACGCCGCTCTGGCCGAAAGGCTGCAAACGATCCCGCAGGACTTCGAGACCAACTTCCCGCAGTACTTCGCGGAGTACTCCTACACGGAGGACGGCTGGATCACCGTCGACGGCGACGCTTTGGAGGCCGGAGGCGACTACCACGTCCGCAACACCTATTACTACTACCAGCCTCCGAGCGTGAATCCGCCCCAGGTGTTCAAGGGCTACGGCACGGTGACGGACTCCGACGGCAACACGCTGGACGGCGGCAGCACCTACCGGGTGCGGTTCGAGAAGGACTCGTTGCCCCCGTTCAAGACCGGGGGCTTCTGGTGCCTGATCGCGTACTGGGGCACGCAGATGAACATCCCGGAGAACTCGATCGGCCGGTACAAGCTGGACGACCTGTCGCCGCTGGAGGTCAACGAGGACGGCACCACGGACATCTACCTCCAGCCGGACGCCCCCACCGGCACACCCGAGAGCAACTGGCTGCCGACGGCGAACGGAAGCTTCCTGTACGTCCTGCGTATCTACGCCCCGGACGACAGCGCGCTGTCGGGTGACTGGAAGCCGCCGCGCCTGGAGAAGATCGGCTGAGTCGTCCGCGAGGGTCCCCGAGAGGGAGGAGGCCGTAGTACCTGGGTACTACGGCCTCCGTCGTTGCTCGGTCCTCCCGTGCCGTCGAAGCGGTCAGAACCGCTCCTAGCGTGAGCTCAGGGCCAGGCAGAGCGGCCGGCCCTCCCCTCCGCACCCCTCACCCCATCCCTGTGGGAGTTCCCGTGGCCACGTTCCTTTACCGGCTGGGCCGGCTCGCTTTCCGGCGACGCCGACTGGTCGCCCTGCTGTGGATCGTCGTGATGGCGGCCATCGGTGTCGGCACCGCCGACTCGTCCGGCAGTTCCAACGACAGCTTCACCATTCCCGGCAGCCAGTCCCAGAAGGCCCTTGACCTGCTGGACCAGGAGTTCCCGCAGGCCTCGGCCTCCGGGGCGACCGCGCGGGTCGTCTTCGAGGCCCCGGATGGGCAGAAGCTCACGGCCAGCGCGAACAAGACCGAGGTCGAGAGTCTCGTCGCCGACCTGAAGAAGGCTCCCCAGGTCGCGAGTGTCGTCGACCCGTACACCGGGGGAGCCGTCAGCAAGGACGGGACGATCGCGTACGCCTCGGTGACGTTCAAGGTCGCCCAGGCCGACGTCAGCGACGCGGCCAAGGACGCCCTGCACGCCGTGGCGGCCAAGGGCGACAAGGCCGGTCTGTCGGTGAGCATGGGAGGCAACGCTGTCAAGGAGAAGGCGGGCGGCGGCGCCTCCGAGGCGATCGGGATCATCGTCGCGGCGCTCGTCCTGGTGATCACGTTCGGTTCGCTGGCCGCGGCCGGGCTGCCGCTGCTGACCGCGCTGTTCGGGGTCGGCCTGGCGATGCTGTCGATCACCATCGCGACCGGCCTGTGGCACCTGAGCTCCTCCGCCCCCACCCTCGCCGTGATGCTGGGCCTGGCGGTCGCCATCGACTACGCCCTGTTCATCGTCTCCCGCTACCGCAGCGAACTCGCCGACGGTCGCGACCACGAAGAGGCCGCCGGGCGGGCCTTGGGGACCGCCGGTTCCGCGGTGGTGTTCGCCGGTCTGACCGTCATCATCGCGCTGGCCGGACTGAGCATCATCGGCATCCGGATGATGGCCGACATCGGCCTGTCCGCCGCGTTCGCGGTGGCGATCGCGGTCCTCATCGCGCTGACCCTGCTGCCCGCGATGCTGGGCTTCGCCGGGAAGCGGATCTCGAAGGGGAAGCTCAAGACCCGCCGGATGAAGCGGCTGGAGCGCGGCCAGGGCCAGGCGCTCGGCGTCCGCTGGGCGCGGTTCGTCACCCGCAACCCGGTGAAGATGCTCGCCGTCTCCGCGGTCGGCCTGCTGGCCCTGGCCATTCCCGCCCTGTCGCTGGAGACGGCCATGCCCGACGACTCGACGGCCACCCCCGGCAGCAGCGCGCGAGTCGCCTACGACACCGTGACCAAGGGCTTCGGCGACGGCTACAACGGGCCGCTCACGGTCGTCGTCGACGCGGGAAGCGGCAGTGCCAAGAGCGCCGCCAAGGACGCCGTCACCCTCCTCGACAAAATGCCCGACGTCGCCTCCGTCGGCATCGCCGGCTACAACCAGTCCGGTGACGTCGCCCTGATCCGCGCCGTGCCGAAGAGCGCCCCGAGCAGCCAGGACACCATCGACCTGGTCAACGACATCCGCGACCAGGGCACCGCGTACACGAAGGACACCGGCGCCGAGATGATGGTGACCGGAACGACCGCCCTGAACATCGACGTCTCCGCGAAGCTCTCCTCCGCCCTCGTGCCCTACCTCTGCGTGGTGGTGGGCCTGGCCCTGATCCTGCTGTTGCTGGTCTTCCGCTCGCTGCTGGTCCCGCTCAAGGCGGCGGGCGGCTTCCTGCTCAGCCTGTTCGCGACCCTCGGCGTCGTGGTCGCAGTCTTCCAGTGGGGCTGGTTCGCTGACGTGTTCGGCGTCGACCAGACGGCGCCGATCGTGAGCGTGCTGCCGATCTTCCTGGTCGGCGTGGTCTTCGGTCTCGCGATGGACTACGAGGTGTTCCTCGTCACCCGGATGCGGGAGGCGTACGTCCACGGGGCCGAGCCGAAGGAAGCGGTCGTCGCGGGCTTCAAGCACAGTGCCCGAGTGGTCACGGCCGCGGCGATCATCATGATCTCCGTGTTCGGCGGCTTCATCCTGGACGACTCCACGCTGATCCAGTCGATCGGTCTGGGCCTCGCCTCCGCCGTGCTCTTCGACGCCTTCGTCGTCCGCATGACCCTGGTGCCGGCCGTGATGACACTCCTCGCCCGCCGGGCCTGGACACTGCCCCGCTGGCTCGACCGCCTGCTGCCCAACGTGGACGTCGAGGGCGAGAGGCTCCAGCACCTGCTGGACGAGCCCGGAGCGGCTGACGGCGAGGCTGGCGGGCAACGCCAGCAGCTCTCGCCCGCGGCACCGGGCCGGAGCTGACCGGACGGCCGTACGATCCCCATCAGAGGCCTCACCCGAGGCGGGAAATCCCTGGTCAGACGTACGGCCGCGACGGCCGAGCCCCCCAGCCCCCGCCCGCCGGTCCGACTCCCCCAGGACCGGCGGGCGGTCCTCCTGCACCGTGGAGGTGTACACAGTGACCGAACCAGCGTCCGCCGACCCGACGGGCTCCATCGTCGACCCCGGCACGCTGCTGACCGTGTCTGAGCACCGCATGATCGTCGGACTGCTGTCCTGGCTGGCGTCTCTGAACCGGGCCGACCAGGCCCACCCGAGGGTGCGGCGCTGGGGGCTGCCGGCTCTCCTCGTGGTGTTCGCCCTCCCATCCCTGGCCAAGGCCGCTGGGGGCTCCGGCCCCGGGGTGCCCATCGTGCTGGCACTGGCGATCGGATTCATCGTTCCGTTGCTGTGGCGCGAACGTCGCCCCCTGCCGGTCTTCGCCGTCATCGCGGCCGTCTCCGTCGCGGACATCGCCCTGGGGGTGATGGCGGGCTCCAACGCGGCCCGCCTGGTGGCCCTGTACAACGTGGCCCGCCTCGGTACCCCCGCCCAGCTGGGCTTCGCCCTCGCGGTCGGGCTTCCCGAGGCTGTCGCCACGGGACTGGTCGTCTCCGCCGACGGACCGACCTCGTACCTCACCCAGGTTCCCGCCATGGTCACCGTGATGGTGGTTGTCACGGTGGCGGTCACCGGACTGGGCCTGGCCAGCAGGATGGCGCGCGCCTACATCGCCGCCCTGGAGGACCGCGCGGTGCGCCTGGAGACCGAGCGCGACCAGCGGGCCCGCCTGGCCGTCGCCGGTGAACGCGCACGGATCGCCCGGGAGATGCACGACATCCTCGGCCACACCCTGTCCGTGATGGTCGGTCTCGCCGACGGTGCCGCCGGGCTCGCCGAGACCTCGCCCAGGCGCGGCGCCGACACCCTGCGGATCATCGCCGGCAGCGGGCGCGGCGCTCTGGCCGAACTGCGCCGGCTGCTCGCCGTCATCCGAGACGACGGAGAGAAACCGGACGACACCCCGCTCGCCCCGCAGCCGGGCCTGGCCGACCTCGACGCCCTGCTGGAGCGGGTCCGTGGCGCCGGCCGCACCGTCACCCTGCACACCGAGGGCGACCTGGGCGACCTCACACCGGGCGTCCAGCTCGCTGTCTACCGCATCGTCCAGGAAGCCCTGACCAACACCCTCAAGTACGCCGCCCCCGAGACCGCCGTGACCGTCGCCCTCATCTCCGACGCCGATGTCGTACACCTCACCGTCGAGGACACCGGCCCGTCGGCGGCGGATCCGGAGCACGGCGGCGGCCGGGGCCTGGTCGGGATGCGCGAACGCGCCGCCCTCTACGCGGGACAGATCACCGCGGGCCCCAACGCGCAGGGTGGCTGGACCGTCCGGGCTCGCCTCACCCCCACCGCCCCCGCTCACTCGGAGAACCGACCGGCATGACCACCGTCCTCATCGTCGACGACCAGGCCCTTCAGCGCCTCGGCTTCAGCATGCTTCTGGAACAGCACCCCGACCTGACCGTGGTCGGCGAGGCCACCCACGGCGCCGAAGCGGTCCGCAAGACCGCCGAACTCCGTCCCGACGTCGTGCTCATGGACGTCCGTATGCCCGGCATGGACGGCATCGAGGCCACCCGCCGCATCGTCCAGTCCGGCGGCCGTTCCCACGTCCTGGTCCTGACCACCTTCGACCTCGACGAGCACGCCTACGCCGCTCTGCGCGCCGGAGCCAGCGGCTTCCTGCTCAAGGACGCACTGCCCGACGAACTCGTCGCCGGCATCCGGGCGGTGGCCGCCGGGGACGCCGTCATCGCCCCCGCTCTGACCCGCAGACTCCTCGACTCCTTCACCGACCGCCTGCCCGGCCACACCCCCGAACAGGAAAGCCAGCTCGCCGCCCTCACCCAACGCGAACGCGAGGTCCTCACCGCGATCGCCTCAGGCTGGAGCAACATCGAGATCGGCGAACGCCTCAATCTCGCCGAGTCCACCATCAAGACCCATGTCAGCCACATCCTCGCCAAGATCGGCGCCCGCGACCGCGTGCAGGCCGTGATCTTCGCCTACGACACCGGACTGGTCCGGCCGGCCTGATGGGCACTCGCAGATTTCTCTCAGGACCTCTCAGAGGAACCTCGGAGGTCCCGTCCAGGCTTCCTGCCCATGACCCAACACACCGCTCTGTCCTCAATCGCTCCACGAAACACTCTTCCTCCGCTTCCTTCCCACGCTCCCCAGGGCCCCCGCACCCCGGTCGGCACCGGTCCGTCCGTCACGACCTGGCAGAACGTGACGGCGGGAGCCGGGGCGGCGGTGGCGGGGTTCGCCGCGATGCTCGCCGTGGCCTGGCTGGGACTGACTCTGGCGAACGCCTCGTCCGCCACCTCGACGCTGCCGGCCGCCGTGACGATCCTGTGTCTGGCCGTCGGCGGATCGGCGGACTTCTCCGGCGGCTCCAGCGGAGGCCTGCTGTCGATGGGCGTGCAGGGCGGACTGCGCGGCATGCCACTCGGTGTCACCCTGGTCGGTGCCCTGACCCTGGGCCTGGTCTTCTTCTGGGGGCTGCGCGGCCGGAAGGCCACGGCCGAGCTGCTGTTCGCCAGGGCGGCTGTCGCCGGGGTGACCTGGCTGCTGCTCTTCGTGGTGTTCGCGCCTTTCGCCCAGGGGAGCCTGAAGCTGCCCGAATCCGTGACCGCCAAACTGAAGCCGGGAGCCGGCAGCTCGGGTGGCGGCGGCATCCTTGGCCGGCTCGGCGGGGGAGGCTCGGGTGGCGGCGGCATCCTGAGCCGGCTCGGCGGGGGCGGTGCCGGTGGGCTGCTCGGCGGGAGCGGCGGCGGTGGGTCGTCGAGTCTGTCCACCGTGGACTTCAAGGCCGATGTGGCGATGACCGTGTTCGCCGGGCTGCTCTGGCTGGTCGTCGTGCTCGGCCTGTGTGTGCTGGTGGCCCGGCGGCCCCGCTTCCCGGTGCGCTTCGCCACGGGCAGGCTGCGGACAATGGTGGGCCCCGCGCTCTCCGCGACCACCACCGTCGTCGTCGCGATGACGCTCGTCCTCACCCTGGTGGCGGCCGGCGGTGCCTTCTTCCTGGCCGGCGACAACGGCGGCAAAGCGGCCGGAGCCATCCTCCTCGCGGCGCCGAACGCCGTGTTCGCTCTGCTCTCGACCGGCATCGGAGCCTCGTGGACGATGTCCTTCCAAGGCACGGTGGACACCAGCAGCACGATCGGAAGCATGCTCAGCGGCCTCACCGGCGGCGGCATGCTCAGCGGCCTCACCGGCGGTTCCGGTGGCGGTGGCTTCACTCCGCCGCACCGCACGACGAGTCTCGCGGACGCCACCGGCGGCAGCCTCGTCGTACGGGTGGGGATGCTGCTGTGCGTCCTTGCGGTGCTGCTCGGCTGCGGGATCCTGACCGCGGCCCGCACCCCCCTGCCCACCGGGCGCAACGGAGCCGCGCAGCACACTCGTACCACCCGCGCCGCGCTGACCGCGCTTCAGGTCGGCCTCGTCTGGGCGGTCCTGTTCCTCGCGGCCGATCTGTTCGGCGGACCGTCCATGACGGCCGTCATGTCGATCATGGACATGCCGCTGATGAACATGACCGCGGGCGGTGGCGCCGACAGCGCGCTCGCCTCGGTCCTGCTCGGACTGTTCGTCGCGGGCGCGGGCGGATTCGCGGGGGGCCTTGTCCACGACACGTACCGGACGCACCGGATGCGTAGGGAACGGAGGACGGAATGAAGCAGACGGGATCGCTCCTGGTCGTCGACGACGAACCCATCGTCCTCGAACTGCTGCCCACGGCACTGCGGCACGCGGGCTTCACGGTGGCGACGGCCGCCACCGGTGAGCAGGCCCTCGTGGCGGCGTACGAGAACCCGCCTGATCTGGTCGTACTCGACGTCATGCTGCCCGACATGAACGGCTTCTCCGTGATCCGGCGGCTGCGCGAGATACCGGACAGAGCCACCGGCGAGACGGGCCGCCGCCGTATGCCGGTGCTGTTCCTGACGGCCATGGACACCACCGAGGACATGCTCCACGGGCTGCGCCTGGGCGGCGACGACTACGTCACCAAGCCCTTCGACCTGCAGGTGCTGATCGCCCGCATCCAGGCCATCCTGCGCCGTACCGGAGGCCCGGCCAGCCCGCTCGTGGCCGTCGGGGACCTGGAGCTGGACCCCGACGGCCACCAGGTGACCCGGGCCGGGCGGCCGGTGCGGCTGTCGCCGACCGAGTTCCGTCTGCTGCACTTCCTGATGATCAACACCGGCCGTGTGGTGTCCAAGGCGCAGATCCTGGACAACGTCTGGCACTACGACTTCGACGGCGACGCCGGCATCGTCGACACCTACGTGAGCTATCTGCGTCGCAAGCTGGAAGCGGGCGGCGGCGCGCCCCGGCTCATCCACACCGTGTACGGCCAGGGGTACGTGCTGCGCAGGCCCACACCGTGAGGGCGGTGCCGTACCGGTTGCTCAGGTTCGCCCTGCGGGTCTCCCTGCGCAGCCGACTCCTGCTCCTGACGGTGATCCTGCTCGCCGTGGGCCTGCTGGCCTCGACGGTCGTGGTCAACCACCTGCTTCGCGGCTACCTGCAAGGACGGGCCGACAGCCAACTGCGCCCCGCAGCCACCTTGTTCGCGCACATCCCGCCGACGCTCACCCCGAGTTCCCATCCCGCGCTCTCGCGGGCCGCCGCTGCCCGGCTGTCCGCGCTGAACCTCTTCGACATGCCCGTCGTCGTCTACCTGGACGCCCAAGGCCGACGCGTCGGCACACTGGACCTGGGCGCGGACCCCGACTCCGGCCCCCGGCTGACCGCCCTCGACCGGACCGCGGTCGCCGCGCACGGCACCCGGCCCTTCACCGTGCCGGGCCAGGGCGACGACGGGCCACGCTGGCGCGTGACGGTTCGGCCCCTGGCCGACACGGCACCACTACTCGCCCGAACCTCCGAACAGCAGGTCGCGTCTGTCGCCGTCGCCACCTCGATGGGCCGGGCGGACGCGACCGTCGACCAGCTGTGGACCATCTCCCTCAGTGTCACCGCCGCCCTCCTGGCCGCACTCGCGGTGGTCGGCTGGTTCGCCGTGCGTTCCGGCTTCCGGCCCCTGACCCGGATCGAGGAGACCGCGACCGCGATCGCCGCCGGAGACCTGTCCCACCGGGTCCCCGACCTGGCCGACCCGCGCACCGAGGTGGGCAGGCTGGCGACCGTCATCAACGAGATGCTCGGCCAGATCGAGACCGCCTTCGCCGCCCGGCACCGCTCCGAGGCGAGGATGCGGCGCTTCGTCGCCGACGCCAGCCACGAACTGCGCACCCCACTTGTGGGCATCAAGGGCTCCACCGACCTCCACCGCATGGGCGCCCTCTCCGCGCCCGGTGACATCGACCGCACCATGACCCGCATCGCCGGGGAGGCCGAACGCCTGGCCCGCCTGGTGGAGGACCTGCTGAAACTCGCCCGCCTCGACGAGGCAGAGGCCACAGCCGGAGCCGGCACGGCCAACCCCACCGGTATCGCCCTCCAACTCGCCCCCACCGACCTGCGCACCCTCGCCGTCGACGCCCTGCACGACGTACGCGCCCTCGACCCCACCCGGCCCGTCGACCTCACCGGACCCGACGGCGGCACTCCCGCCACCGCCGCGGCCCTGGCCGACGAGGCCGCCCTGCGCCAGGTCGTCTCCAACCTGGTCGGCAACGCCATCACCCACACCCCCGCAGGCAGCCCCATCCGCATCGGCGTCGGCACCGCCGACGGCCACGCCGTCCTCGAAGTCGCCGACCAGGGGCCCGGATTGACCGACGAACAGGCCGAGCGGGCCTTCGAACGCTTCTACCGTGCCGACAGCTCCCGCTCCCGCACCTCCGGAGCCGGGGCGGGCCTCGGCCTGTCCATCGTCCAGTCGCTGGTCACCGCCCACCACGGTCGAGTGGAACTGACGACCGGTCCGGGGCGGGGCGCGACCTTCCGCGTCCTGCTGCCGCCGGTCACGGATACGCATCCGACGTGAACTCGCCTGCGTCACAGCATGCCGATACCCAACAGGCCCACCAGGGCGGTGAGACGACGTCGATCCACATGTGCCGCCGGGACCGAGGCTGCCGACTCACCGAACCTCCACATGGCCACGCCATCGGTCTATCTCGATCTGTGGGTGTGGATCCGTCTGGCACGCGCGGCGAAAGAAACACCGCACGAGGCCTCCGACACGAACCTGCTCACAGCGGTTCTGGACGCCTCCGCGGCAGCTGTCCTCTTCCCGCTCTCGGCCACCCACTACATGGAGATCGGCAAGATCGCCGACCCGCGCCAGCGGGCGAACGCGCCCCGCTGATCCTCCGTGACCCCTCGGGCAAGGTCGACATGGACACGGTCCCGTAGCTGCGGGAACTGCTGTGCAAGGCCAACCGGTACGCCGAGTACCAACTGCTCGCAGGGCCGAGGAACGAGGAGATCGAGGACCTGCGGCGGCTCGGACACCGGCCCGAAGCCATGCGCGAAGTCACCCGGAGCAGGCTCGAGTGGGAGGAGACGTATGCCGGGACGCTCGCAGACGATCCGATCAGTCGGCACGAACTGCGTGTACGAGTCCAGGCACGCGAACTCCTCCACGAGCACTACGAACTGCTCAAGGAACTGCTGGACGAGTACCGCATCGATCTCCATCGCGAGATCGGACTCGACACGGCCCGCCCGCGGTCCGGCCGACCCCGCATGACCGCGTTCGCCGACCGCGCTCGCCCTGGGCGGCCGCGACATCCCCGCCGACAAGGCCTTCGACCACGTCGCCGGCTTCTGCGTGGGCCAGGACATCTCCGAACGCACCGGCCAACTGGCAGGAAATTCGCCCCGGTTCAGCCTCGCCAAGAGCCACCGGGCCTTCAGCCCGATCGGTCCATGGATCACCACGATCGAAGAACTCGAAGAACTCGACGACCCCACCGACCTCGCCCTGGCCTGCACGCTGGACGAGGAAACCGTGCAGAGCGGCCGCACCCGGGACCTGATCTTCTCCGGCACGCCGTCCGGCGTCGGCTTCTCCCGCACCCCGCCCGCTGCCTGGCCAAGGGCAACGTCCTGCGCTCCACGATCGAGGGACTGGGGACATTGACCAACACCTGCACCTGACCGACACGCTGCGCCTGACCGACACCGGCACCGCCGGCCGGCTGCGAGCCGGGCGGTCCTGGGCCGGCGGGGACGACCCGGCGGACCCACGCCTAACACAGCGTGCGGCAAGCGCCGGCACCGGGATCAATCTCACGGAGCTCGACGGCGGCGTCCACGTCTACCCGATCACCCCCGTACCCGAGGGCCGCGCCGCGGCGCGCGCCATCGTCCGGAGTGTGTCGGTGTCGGCGTGACCAGCGGCTCAGGGCTACGGGTTCACCAGGGGTCACCAGGGGTCACCAGGGGACGGTCTTGCCGAAGCGGTCCAGATACGCCAGGCCGGGCGTGCCCAGTCGGGAGAGCAGGACGTCCATCAGCAGGGGGACGGTCTCCTCGACGGTGAACGGCGCATCAGGTCCACCGAGGGCGGTGCGTATCCAGCCCGGCGCCATGAGGACGAAGGCGCGGCGCGTATCGCCCTGCCGGGCCGCGAAGCTCCGCATGAACATGTTGAGCGCCGCTTTGCTCCCTCGGTAGACCTCCCGGCCTCCGGCCGTGTTGTTCGTGATGCTGCCCTGTCCGGAGGACATCGCCCCGATGAGCCCCGTCGGGGACACCAGGTCTTCGAGGGCTTCGATGACGCGCATGGGGCTGAGCGCGTTGGTGACCATCACGTCGATGAAGTCGGCTGTCGCAACCTCGCCGATGGGCGTCTGCGCACTGTTGGCGGTGCCCGCATTGACGAAGAGCACGTCGGGTCGGCGGTGCGCCAGGCGTTCGCGCAGCGGGGGCAGGCCACCGGGGTCGTTGATGTCGAGATGCTCGATGGTCACCCGCCCGTCGGCGTGGTCCGCGAGTTCGTGCAGCGGCGTTCGGGAAGCGGTGTCGCGAACGGTGCCGACGACGTTCCAGCCCCTGCCGAGGAACTCGGCCGCCATCGCGTGGCCGAGGCCGCGCGAGGCCCCGATGAGGAGAGCGGTCGGTGGGATCTGTTCGGTACCAGTCGATGACATCCGGCGTCTTCTCCGTTCTTCGAGCGTTGTTCCGGGTTCGGGGTCACTGTTGCGTCCGTACCGCATCGCGGGCGAGCCGCGAGCGCTCGTTTGTACGATGGCCGGCATGGCAGGGTCCCTCATGACGGAATCCGCTTCCGTACAGCCCGACGACGTACGAATCATTCGAGCGCTGCAGATCGCCCCGCGGGCTTCGTTCGCGGCGATCGCGGCTGCCCTGGGCCTGACCGAGGGCGCCGTCAACCGCCGGTATCGCCGCCTTCGCGCCGACGGTGTCATCCGCGTGACCGGCATGGTCAACCCGGGGGCCCTGGGGCAGAGCAGGTGGCTGGTGCGCCTGCGCTGCCGCCCCGGCAGTGTCACGGCGATCGCCGACGCGCTCGCCAAGCGCGACGACGTCAACTGGGTGGCGCTGAGCGCGGCGGGCTGCGAGATCACCTGCGCGACGCAGTCCCGGACGCGGGAACAACGCGAGGACCTCCTGGGACAGCGACTTCCCCGCACCGCGGCGGTGATCGACATCAACGCCTTCGCCATGCTCCGCCAGTTCCTCGGCGGCCGCGGCCGCTACTGGTCCGCTCTGCAAGGCACCCTGTCCCCGGAGGAGGAAGCCGCGCTGGGGAGTGCCGGGCCCCCTTTCACCGAGTCCCCGGTCGTCACTCGGGAGCCACTGCAACTCACCTCCGAGGACGAGAAGTTGCTCGACGCGCTCACTGCGGACGGCCGCGCGAGTCTCGTCGATCTCGCCGCAGCCGCCGGTCTCACGCCCGGACGCGTCTCGCGACGCCTCGACGCTCTGCTCCGGAACCGTGTCGTCCACATCGACGTCGAGATCGCCGCGGCGGCCCTGGGCTATCACGCACGCGCGAACATCTGGCTCCGTGTGCACCCGTCGGCGGTGAAGAGCGCGGGCCGCACGCTGGCGCAGGAACCCGAGGTCGCCTTCGCCGCAGCCGTCTCCGGGCCCTGGAACCTCCACGCCGTCGCACACTGCCGGGACCTCGACGAACTGTTCGAGTTCGCTTCGGAGCGCATCGGGTCCCTGGCCGGGCTGCAGAGCATGGAGGTCTCCCCCGTGCTGAGGCTCGTCAAGCAGGCCGGCACTCGGCTCTCCGACGATCGTCTCGTGGAGCCGTCCCGCGCTCGCGCGCGACGCTGAGAGGGCGGGTCGCGGCCGGCGGTCCGGCTGTCCGCACGACGCCGTCGGGACGACCAGCCGGGCATACGGCGGCACGCGGCCATGCGGCGGCACGCGACGGCGTACTGTGCCTTCGCTCGGAGCCGCGTCAGGCGGCAGCGCGGACCTGGGCTAGGTGACGGCGAACACCGGGAACTCGGTGGATTCGGTGGACTCGGTCAGCTCGGCCCAGACCGTCTTGCCGTGCCTGGCGTGCCGCGTTCCCCAGCGTTCCGCCAGCTGCGCGACCAGCAGCAGGCCACGCCCGCCCTCGTCGAAGACCCTGGCCCGGCGCAGGTGCGGTGTGGTGTTGCTGTCGTCGGAGACCTCGCACAGCAGGGTGCCGTCATGGATGAGACGGAGCCGGATGGGGGGCCTTCCGTAGCGGATGGCGTTGGTGACCAGCTCGCTGACCACCAGTTCGGCGCTGAAGTCGAGCTGCTCCAGCCCCCAGGCGCTCAGCTGCACGGCCACGCTCGACCGGGCCCGCGCCACGACGGCGGGATCGGCGTCCAGGTCCCAGGTGGCGACCTGGCCGGCACCGAGTGCGCGGGTGCGCGCCAGGAGCAGGGCGACGTCGTCGTCCGGCTGCTCGGGCAGCAGGGCCTGGACGACGGTGTCGCAGATCGTCTCCAGTGCGGCGGCGGGCCCGGCGAGGGCATGGCGGAGCCTGGTGAGGCCGGCGTCGATGTCGTGGTCCCGGGCCTCGATCAGCCCGTCGGTGTACAGGACGAGGAGGCTTCCCTCGGGCAGGTCGATCTCCACCGCTTCGAACGGCAGGCCGCCCAGGCCGAGCGGCGGGCCGGCCGGCAGGTCGAGGAAGTCGACGGAACCGTCCCGGCTCACCACGGCCGGCAGTACGTGCCCGGCGCGGGCGAGGGTGCAGTGGCGGGAGACCGGATCGTAGACGGCGTACAGGCAGGTGGCACCGACATCTCCGTCGGCTGCGGCCTCCGGGTCGGTGGACACCTCGGTGGACAGGCGCAGAACGACGTCGTCGAGGTGGGTGAGCAGTTCGTCGGGCGGCAGGTCGATGTCGGCCAGGGTGCGTACGGCGGTTCGCAGGCAGCCCATGGTGGCAGCGGCACGGATGCCGTGGCCCACCACGTCACCCACCACCAGGGCCACCCGGGCGCCGGACAGCGGGATGACGTCGTACCAGTCGCCGCCCACGCCGACCTCGGCAGCCGCCGGCAGGTAGCGGCAGGCGGCCTCCACCGCGGAATGCTGCGGGGCATGCCTCGGCAGCAGGCTGTGCTGCAGGGCGAGGGCGGTGGCGCGCGCGTACGTGTAGCGGCGGGCGTTGTCGATGGCGACCGCCGCCCGGGCGGCGATTTCCTGGGCGAGGAGCAGATCCTCGTCGTCGAAGCGGTCGGAACCGGGGTGGCGGGAGAACTGTGCGACGCCGAGCGTGGTCCCTCGCGCGGACAACGGCACGACCAGCATCGAGCTCACCGGCTCGGCGGCGGCGTCGGTGAGTGCCACCGAACCGTCCGGTGCCTCCGGGGGATGGCGTGAGGGCCGTCCGGTGGTCAGGGCGCGATCCGGTGGGGATCCGTTCGGGTAGCTGTGCCGCTGCCGAAGGACGACGGCCGCTTCCGGTGCGTCCTCGACCGCCGGCCGCCGGGCGATCCTGCACAGCAGGAGCGGGTCCTCGGCCGGGTTGACGTGTCCGCGGAACACGGAGTCGAGCAGGTCGACGGTGGCGGAGTCGGCGAAGTGCCCGGCTGCGAAGTCCGCCAGTTCGTCGGCGGTACGGGCGATGTCGAGAGTGGTCCCGATGTGTCTGCCGGCCTCGTCACCATCGACAGGCGCCGCTGCAGTCGTCGGTCCCGCTCCTCCTGGAACGCCTCGACCCCCTGTTCCGACGAGCGGTCCACGTAGTCGATCGCCCCTGCGGTCAGCTTGCGCGCGGCAGCGCTGACCAGCTCGGGATCGTTCGTCAGCCGGGGAAGCTCCGCCATCATCCTGTCGAGGACCACTCCCTGACCGAGGCGAAGGGCTCGCAGAATCGCGCTGACGGGTATCCCGTGCTCGGCCACCCGCCGCGCGCGGTCCGGTTCGGCGGCCGGGGGGACGATCGCGCCGAGCTCGATGCCCTGTTCAAGGCCGGACAGCACGGTGAGGACATGCTCGGCCGTGTTCTCCGAGGCCATGGCGTCCGGGTGTTCCCACAGCGCCGGAACCTCGTGCCGCAGGCGTTCCTGCACCTCACGGATCAGCTGATCCGCTCTGGAGCGGAGCTCACGTGCGGCATCGGACACGAGACTGTCCGCAGCGGAGTCCACAGACACACCTAAGACGTTACGCCGATCAACCACATGCGCACCCCAGCGACCGGACCGGCTCCCGCCGCCGTCGGCATCATCGGACGAGCGGGGCTCCGAGGCCGGCGGGGTACCCGACGGCGGTCGAGGCGTACCCGGAACGCCGTACCGGATCCGGCGCACGGCCTGCCACCAGGCGTGGCTCCAGATCGAGGCTCCGCCGTCACCGACCCCTGCGCGGCCTCGCGGCGACGGCCCGGGCTGCCCGCGTCGACGTGATGCGCCGTCAACTCCGAGGGCGACAGCCGATCGATCATGCCGCCCATGTGACGAGGATCGGTGGTTGGCACTTTGGTACAGCCCAGGTCACGAGGGGTCCGCCGCTCACAGGACAGTTCTGCGGTCGGCGGCAGCGCGGCATGCAGGTCGAGCCAGAGGGGCGGGCGGTCCTCGGCCTCGCCCCCGTCACCGGCGGCGAGATCCGCTACCAGGGCAACCCGATATCCCGCCTCGGCAAGCGGGAGCGGCGGGAGCTCAGCAAGGACATCCAGGTCGTCTTCCAGGACCCCTACACCTCGCTGAACCCGGCCATGACGGTCATGGACATCCTCACCGAACCGCTGCAGGTGACCGGAGTGGCCCGCGCCGAGGCGGAGCGCCGGGTGCAGAAGCTGCTCGACCACGTGTACCTCCCGCAGGACGCGGCCCGCCGGCTGCCCCGCGAGTTCTCCGGCGGCCAACGCCAGCGCATCGCCATCGCCCGTGCCCTGTGCCGCGACCCCAGGCTGATCGTCTGCGACGAACCGGTCAGCGCCCTCGACCTGACCACCCCGGCCCGGGTCCTGGACCTGTTCATCGAGATCCAGGAGACGACGGGCGTGGCGTACCTCTTCGTCACCCACGACCTGTCCGTCGTACGGCACATCAGCCACCGGGTGGCCGTGCTCTACCGCGGCGAGATCGTGGAGACCGGCGACGCGGCCCAGGTCACCGAGCGCCCGGAACACCCCTACACCAAGCGGCTGCTGCTCGCCGCTCCGGTGCCGGACCCGGAGCGGCAGGCGCAGCGGCGGGCGGAACGCCTCCGGCTGGAGGCATCATGAGAGACAAGGAGCCTCGGGCAGAGGCTGCCGGGTCGCGACCCCCGGCCGTGTCCGCCGCAGCAGGGAGGCCCGATGAAAGATCTTGAACTGGCCGACTACCGGGACCTCGTCCAGTCCCTCAAGTACTGCGTGCTGATCCACGACGCCGCCACGTACGACATCCTCTGGGCCAACCGCGCGGCCTGCGCCCTGCTCGGCTGGACCGTCGACGAACTGAAGCCGCTCAAAGCGCCGGACATGAGCAAGAACGCCCAGCAGTACAGCCGTGAGCTCGGACATCGGTGGCTGCGCGGGGCCGTCGAGCACGGGGTCAGCGCCACCGAGTGGTGCTACCGCTCCAAGCTCGGCGAAGAGGTTCTGACCGAAGCCATCGCCATCCTGGTCGACCTCCCGTCCCGGCCGGTCATCATGGTCCAGTTCCGGGACATCGCGGAGGAGAAGGCCGTCCGGCGCGACCTCTTCCGCACCGAGGGCAGGCTCCGGGCCTTCCTGGCGAGCCTCGCCGAGGGCATCGTCGTGCTGGACGACGACGGACAGGTCATCTTCGCCAGCGAGTCGGCCACCAGGCAGCTGGGCCCGGATCTCCACGGGGCCGACTTCGCGGACTACTGCTGCGACGGGACCGTACCCGCCGAGGCGGGCCGCCATCGGTTCGCGACACCGGGCGGCGAGCCCCGCTGGTACGCGGTCACCCGCCAGTACATCGACATCGAGAGCGACCTGCGCGGGCATCTGCTGCTCTTCTACGACGTCACCGACCGGGTGCGGCAGGAGGAGGAGCACTACCGCGACACCCAGCGCCTGAACCATCTGGCCCGGTACAACGCCATGGGGGACATGGCGATGGCCATCGCGCACGAGGTCAGTCAACCGATCGCCGCCGCCTACAACTTCGTGGAGGGCGCGCGCGGCCGGCTCCGGGCCCAGGCGTCCGGGGCCGGAACCGACTCCGTGCTCTGGGGGCTGGACAACGCCAGACGGCAGATCGAGCGGGCGAGCAGGATCCTCGACAGCCTGCGCCAGTACGTGGGCAGGCTGGAACACTCCGAGCAGCTGACCGACCTCGGGGCCATCGTCGAGGACTGCCGGTACTTCATCGAGCTGCGCGCCCAGGGCGACTCCGTGCGCGTCGGCTTCGACCTGACCGCCGAGCCTCTCCCGGTTCGCTGCGAGAACGTCCTGATCGGCCAGGTCGTGATGAACCTCGCCTTCAACGGCATCGAGGAGATGGCCACGTGGCCGCCCGAGCGGCGTCGGGTGGAGCTGGCCACCCGGCTGTCCCCGGACGGGGACTGGGCCGAACTCGTGGTACGGGATCACGGCCACGGACTCGGGGGGATCCCCGGCGACCGGATCTTCGACGGGTTCACCAGCAAGGCGAACGGCAGCGGGATCGGCCTCGCGCTCAGCCACCGGATCATCAGCCGGCACGGCGGCCGTATCTCCGCCGCGCAGGGCGAACCGGACGGAGCCGTGTTCTCCTTCGCACTTCCGGTGGCCCGGCCGCAATAGGGGAATCCCTTACCCGCGGAAGGAAAACACCGGGCGAATCGCGTTCGGACCCGGGTTGTCCCGGCCGACGCGGAACACCTAGCCTGCTGTGAAAGATTCCCGCGGCATTCCAGAAATTCACGAAATTCGAGGTTATCGCCCATGGGGAACCACCGAGAACACGTGAGGGACACCCTCGACCGGTATCTGCGGCTGTGCGACGTACCCGTCCGCGACGGAGCGGCGGGCGAACTCGGCGAGCTGTTCACCGACGACGCCGTCTGGGAGGGCGTGGGCCCGGAGTACTCCGGTGAATTCGGCCGGCGGGAGGGCAGGGCGGCCATCCTGGAGATGCTCGCCGCCTATCTGCCGCCCAGCACGTACTTCCGGGAGAACGTCCATCTGCTGTTTCCCGGCACCCTCGACCTGCCCGACGACGCCACCGCCCGGGGGACCTGGCTGATGCAGCAGCTGTCGCGCTACACGTCGGGCGCCGCCGAGCTGAGGGTGGCCAGACTCGACGTGACCTTCCGCCTCGCCCCCGACGCCCCGGCCCGGATCTCGCTGTTCCGCACCGAGCGGCTCTTCAGCGCCCCACTGACGAAGGAGGCCGCGTGACCGTCGACGGCAGGACCCTGCTCCTGACCTGCTACGCGGACACCCACGGCTACGGCTGGCACCACGTGGACCTGTTCACCCACGACCACGCCGGCCGGGAGGTCAACTGGGTGCACTGGCAGGTCGACCGGGACGGCCCGGCCGGCGCCGACGAGGCCACCGCACGCGTGGAACCGGCCCTGCGCCGCACCACGGAGTGGCGGCACGGGATCAGCGCCGACGGCAGCGAGTACTGGACCGCCCAAGCCGCCTGGGGGTGAGCCGGATGACCGCTGCCGCCCGGAGCGTCGTCTACATCGTCGACGACGACCGCGAACTGTGCACGTCCCTGGCCTGGCTCCTCGAGTCGGTGCGGATCGAGTCGCTCTGCTTCACCGACGTCGCCTCCTTCCTGGCGTCCTATGACCCGGACCGGCCCGCCTGCATGGTCCTGGACGTACGGATGCCCGAGGTCGGCGGCTTCCAGCTGCAGGAGATCCTGAACCGGGCCGGGTCGGCCGTCCCGATCGTCTTCGTCTCCGCGCACGGCGACATCAGGATGTCGGTACGCGCCCTGCAGAACGGAGCGGTCGACTTCCTGGAGAAGCCCTACGACCCGCAGCACATGGTGGAGGTCGTCCAGCAGGCGCTGCGCACCGCGCAGGAGCGGTTCGCACAGGCGTCCAGGAGCCGGGTGCTGCGCGCGCGGCTGGACCAGCTCAGCCCGCGTGAGCTGGAGATCCTGCGCCTGGTGATCGACGGCGTGCCCAGCAAGAACATCGCCTCCCGGCTCGGGATCAGCGTCAAGACCGTCGACGTGCACCGTACCCGTATCCGGGAGAAGGCCGGCGCCGAGAGCATGGCCACCCTGGTCCGTGACGTGCTCCAGCTCGGCGTCGTACTGCCGTCCCCGTGATCTCCTCCGTAAAGAAATCCTTATCCCGGCAGGGAAATCCCTGCGGACAAGCTCCGTCGGCCCTGATTGCCGCTCTCCGACCGGCGTTCATAGGATCCCGCCCATTCCTCATCGAAGACGGGAGCGGGATATGCCCTGTCCTTCCCGCCACCCTTTCGCCGCCGTGAATCTCGGAATGGTGAACGGCCGTCTCCGGTGCCGAGAGAGGACAACGTCATGGAGACCGACGCCATCGCCGAGCACGGCATCAGATCGACCACGGTCACGGGAGCGGGCGGAGTGCCCCTGCACGTGCTCGACGCCGGGCCCGAGAGCGCCCCGGCCGTGATACTGCTGCACGGCTTCGCCCAGTCCGCCCGCAGCTGGCTCCCCCAGCTCACCGCACCGCGGTCGATCCGGATCGTCGCGCCCGACCTGCGCGGCCACGGCCACTCCGGGAAACCCGACACCGGCTATCTGGACGAGCGGGCCTGGGCCGACGACGTGGCCGCGGTGATCGACGGGCTGCGGCTCGACCGGCCCGTACTGGGCGGCTGGTCCTACGGCGGTCTGGTCGCCCTCGACTACATCGCGGTGCACGGCGACTCGGCACTGTCCGGGCTGCTCACCGTGGACGCGAGTCTGCTGGCGGGCGTACCCGGCGCGGAGCGGATGTTCGGCCCGGACTTCGTGGCCCTGCTGCCGGGGCTGACGGACGACGACGGGGAGAGCACCGCCGCGGCCCGCCGCAAGCTGCTCGACGTGGCGGTGGAACGGCCGCTGGCCGCGGACACGGTGCAGACCCTGCTCGACGCCAGCCTGCGGACGCCGCCCCGCGTCTGTGCCGCCCTGCTGCAACGCCCACTGGACCGCAGCGGGACAGCGGCCGGTGTCACGGTGCCCTGGCTGGCGATTCAGGGCAGCAGGGACAGGATCGTCACGACGGCCGCGCTGGAGCACATCGCGGCCGTCCAGCCGGCCGCGCGGACGCAGGTGTGGGAAGGGACCGGACATTCGCCCTTCCTGGAGGAAGCCGACCGGTTCGGCGAGCAACTGGCCGCGTTCGTCGAGCGTTCCGTCACCGGCGGTTAGGGAATTCCCTTACCCGTCATGGCTCAAGTCCCAATGGCGGTGGATCGGCTGCCGCGCCTAGCGTCAGGAGCAGGGCGGGAAAGCGAACCGCCCGGCAATCCGAGGAGACTTTCTCATGACGCAGACGCTCGATTCCCCGGCGGCGGCCGATGACGGTCCGCCTTCCGAGGCCGGACTGGACCGGGTGCTGGCCGTGGTCGAGGAGCGGCGGGCCGAGTTCGAGGAGAAGCGCCACATTCCACGGGATGTGATCGCCGTATTCAAGGACGCGGGGATCTACCGGGCGAGTGCGCCGAAGCGCTTCGGCGGTGACGGACTTCCGCCCGCCGCATTCCTCCGCCTGATCGAGCGGATATCGGAGGTCGACGCCTCGGCCGGCTGGGTCGCGAGCTTCGGCTCGTCCGCGATCTACCTGGCCGCCCTGCCGCTCGACACGCAGGCCGAGCTGTACGCGGCCGGACCCGACGTCGCCTTCGCCGGCGGCCTGTTCCCGGTCCAGCCCGCCGAGCGCGTCGAGGGCGGCTACCGGGTCTCGGGCCGCTGGAAGTTCGCGAGCGGCTGCAAGGGCGCCGACGTCCTCGGTGTCGGCATCAAGGCAGGCGAGGATCGGGCCGGCCGGCCACTGACCGCCGTACTGCGGCCCGAGCAGGTGGAGATCGCCGAGAACTGGGACGTCATCGGCCTGCGCGGCACCGGCAGCCACGACCTGGTGGTCGACGGGGCCGTCGTACCCGAGGAGTGGACGTTCGTCCGCGGCGGCGAACCGACCGTCGACGAACCCCTCTACCGCTACCCGACCGTCCCCTACGCCGCCCAGGTCCTGGCCGTCGTCGGCCTCGGGACGGCTCGCGCCGCCCTCGACCTCGTCATCGCCCAGGGCGCCCGCTCCGGCTACACCGGTGCCCCCAAGCCCGCCGAACGCGCCACCTACCGCATCGCGGTCGGCCAGGCCGAGGCACAGCTCCGGTCCGCGCGCGCCTTCTTCTACGAGGCCACCGAGGAGGCGTGGGCGACCGTCGCGGCGGGCGACCCGGCGACGGACGTCCAGGCGAGTGCGCTGCGCCTGGCCTCCGCGCACCTCGCCAAGACCTCCTTCGAGGTCGTCCGGGCCGCCTACCAGCTCGGCGGCATCGGCGCCATCACCGATGGCAGCCCCCTCCAGCGCCACCTGCGCGACGCATCGGTCGTGCCGCAGCACGCCTTCCTCCAGGAGGGCATGTACGACGGCGCCGGCGCGGTCCTCATGGGCGTCCAGCCCTTCCCCGGTTACCTGTGAAAGGCAGGCCCTCCATGTCGGAATCCCCCCTGCGGGTGCTGTTCTGCATCGGCGTCAACCAGAACTTCTTCGACCTGCCCACCGGTCAGGGCAAGTCGGTCTGGGACGGCTTCACGAGCATGCTCACCCAGCTGCACGAACTGCCCGGCGTCACCGTTCTCGGCACCATCGACGACGACCAGCACATGGTCGGCCCGTCCGACTCCTGGCCGTGGACCTGTTACGTCCTCGCCGACGTCGTCGACCAGCCGGCCGTCGCCGCCGCCTGCAACCTCTTCCGCACCGTCCAGGTCGGCGAGCACGGCCTGTGGCACTACATGAAGATCGAGGCCCGCCTCGGCCGCCCACTGCCCCAGCCGGAGGTGACCCGATGACGAACTCACCGCTCGTCGAGTCCGACCGCGTCGCCGGCAGCCTCTACACCGACCCGGCCCTCTTCGAACGGGAGATGGACCGCATCTTCCACCGCACCTGGGTGTGGGTCGCCCACGAGAGCGAGATCGCCAAGGCCGGCGACTTCAAGATGGCCTGGGTCGGCCGCCGTCCCGTCATCGTCACCCGGGACCGCCGCGGCGGCATCAACGTCCTGCTCAACCGCTGCCGGCACCGCGGCGCCAGCGTCTGCGAGACCCCCAAGGGCAACGGCAACGGCTTCACCTGCCCCTACCACGCCTGGTCGTACAGCCTGGACGGCAGCCTGCGCGGCATCCCCTACCCCGAGGGCTACGAGGACGTCGTCGAGAAGAAGGACCTGCCGCTGCAGCGTCTGAAGGTCGGCTCGTACGCCGGGATGGTCTTCGCGAGCTTCAGCGAGGACATCGAGCCGCTGGAGGACTTCCTCGGCGGGGCCCGGCTGTGGATCGACCGCTTCATGAAGCAGGGCGCGGGCTACCCGATCAAGGTGCAGGGCGAGCACCGGTTCCGGTTCAACGGGAACTGGAAGATCCAGCTGGAGAACACCACCGACTGGTACCACTTCCCGATCGTGCACCGCTCCTGGATGGCCTCCGTCGACGCGGAGACCGCGAGCATGCTGTCGATCATGACCGACGAGACCGCGGTCACCCACGCCCTCGGCAACGGCCACAGCGTCTCCGTCTCCGTCGCCGAACACGCCGACCTGGACGTCGACGACGGCACCGAGAAGCTCCAGGACCGCTTCAGCCACATCATCGAGGAACTGTCCGAGGACATGCCCCCGGAGAAGGTGCGCCGCATCGTCCGCTCCCTGCACGGCGCCGGGTTCAACCTCAACCTGTTCCCGAACGTGGCGATGTCGATGTCCTTCTTCCGCGTGCTGCGCCCGATCTCGGTCGCGGAGACGGAGATCCGGCACGTGGCGCTCGGCCTGGACGGCGGCCCGGAGATCGTCAACCGCGAACGGCTGCGCATCCACGAGCACTTCCAGGGCCCGTTCGGCTTCGGCAGCCCCGACGACGCGGAGGCGTGGAACCGCGTCCAGCGCGGCGTGGCCGGCGGGGTCGACATGCCGATCCTGGTCAACCGGGGCCTCGGCCGCGAGAAGCCCGACGACCTCGGGCAGCCCACCTCCCACGCGACCGACGAGACCGGGATGCGGGAGGCGTACGACATGTGGAAGAGGATGATGACCGATGGCGACTGAAGTGGTCAGCACGGCAGTTGAATTCCCGCTGGAGGACCCCACCGCCCTCGCCGCCGTCTCCCTGATCTGGCACGAGGCCCACCTCCTCGACAGCCGCCGCTACGAGGAGTGGGACGGGCTGTGGGCCGAGGGCGGCGAGTACGTCGTCCCCATCGACCGTGAGGCGACCGACTTCGCGGGCCGCCTCAACCTCGTCTACGACGACGACCGGATGCGCCGGATGCGCGTCGAGCGCCTCACCGGGGGCTTCTCCATCTCCGCCTCGGCGGCCGCCCGCACGGTCCGCACGGTGTCCCGGTTCGTCGTGACCGGCCGCGAGGAGGACGCGATCGAGGTGTGCGCCGCGCAGATCCTGGTCGGCTACAAGCGTGAGGAGACCTTCGTCCTCGCCGCCGACGTCACCCACCGGATCGTGTTCGGCGCGGACGGTCCGCGCATCGCCCGCAAGATCGTCCGGCTGGTCAACTCCGAGGACGCGGTCACGGCATCGGGGTTCCTGCTGTGAGCCCGCACGAGGAGGACGCGAGGCACGTCGCCCTGGTGACCGGCGCGGCCCGCGGTCTCGGTGCCTGCATCGCCGCACGCCTCTACGACCGCGGCTACTGCGTGGCCCTGACCGACCTGGACGAGGAGGCCGCCGTGAAGGCGGCGGCCGAACTCGACCCCGAGGGCCGTTACGCCGTCGGACTCGCGCTGGACGTCCGCGACAAGGACGCCTTCGCCCGGGCCCGCGACCAGCTCGTCGCACGCTGGGGCGCCGTGCACGTCCTGGTCAACAACGCCGGACGTGCCAAGGTCGAGGCGCTGATGGAGATCAGCCCGGAGAGCTTCGACGAGGTCGTGTCCACCAACCTCAACGGCACCTTCTTCGGCTGCCAGGTGTTCGGCACCTACTTCGCCGAACGCGGCTACGGGCGCATCGTCAACATCGCCTCACTCGCCGGCCAGAACGGCGGCACGGCGACCGGCGCGCACTACGCGGCGGCCAAGGGTGGAGTGGCCACCCTCACCAAGGTGTTCGCCCGTGAACTCGGCCCGTCCGGAGTGACGGTCAACGCCATCTCGCCGGGCCCGCAGGACCTGCCGATCGTCCGCGAGACGGTCCCGCCGGAGCAGCTCGCGGCCATCGAAGAGTCCATTCCCGTAAGGCGGTTGGGCCGTCCGCGGTTCATCGCCGACATGGCCGTCCTGCTCGCCTCCGAACACGCGGACGCGGTCACCGGCGCCTGCTGGGACGCCAACGGCGGCCTGTACATGCGCTGACAGCGCCGTCAGCTCCCCACCCGAATCCCCCGAAGGCAGACGGATGTTCACAGTCACCGTCACCGACATCCACGACGAAACCGACACCATCAAGGTCCTCCGGCTCGTCCGCACCGACGGCGTTGCCCTCGCCCCCTACCCGGCCGGCGCGCACATCGACGTGACCGGACCCACCGGGATCACCCGCCCGTACTCCCTGTGCGGCCCGCCGCACGACACCGGCGCCTACACCATCGCCGTCAAACGGGAGGCGGACTCCCGCGGCGGCTCCCAGGCCCTGCACGACAAGGCCGAACCGGGCACGGAGCTGACCGTCGGCGCACCCAGGGAGCTGTTCGGCCTCGCAACGGACGGGGCCCGGCACCACCTGGTGGCGGCGGGCATCGGGATCACACCGCTGCTGGCGATGGCGTACGAACTGCACGGCAGGGCAGCCGAGTTCACGCTGCACTACGTGGCGCGGAGCCGTGCGGAGGCGGCCTTCGCCGGGCTGCTGGAGGAGTCGCCGTTCGCGGACCGGGTCGTCCGGCACTTCGGGCTCGGCCGGCAGGCGTCCGGCGACGCCCTGGCCGCCGTGCTCACGGGGCTGGGGAAGGACAGCCATGTCTACACCTGCGGACCGCACGACTTCATGGCGTACGTCCGTGAGCTCGCCGCCCGCGGTGGCCTGCCGGAGGAGCGGATCCACTCAGAGCTGTTCCAGGCGGACTCCCCGCAGGACACGGCCGCCGACACCTCCTTCGAGGTCGAGCTCGACTCCGGCGAGGTCTACCCGGTCCCGCCCGGCCGGAGCATCGCCGAGGTGCTGGAGGAGAACGGTGTCCCGCTGGACACGTCCTGCCGCGAGGGCATCTGCGGGACCTGCGTCCTCAGGGTGATCGAGGGCGAACCCGACCACCGCGACCACTGCCTGTCCGCCAAGGAGAAGGCGGCAGGCGACCAGATCGCCGCCTGCGTCTCGCGGGCGAGGTCGCCGCGGCTGGTGGTGGAGCTGTGGTGAGCCGGACCGAACCGAACCACGAGAGGAGCGGCACCGCCGTGACCCCCGACCAGAGCGAGTTCCGCGAGGCGATGGCCCACCTCCCGGCCGCCGTGAACATCCTGACCACCGACGGCCCGAACGGCCGCTGCGGCATCACGCTCAGCGCCGTCTGCTCGGTCACCGACGCCCCACCCACCGTCCTGGTCTGCGTCAACCGCTCCAGCGCCATGCACGACGTCTTCAAGGCGAACGGACGCGTCGGCCTCAACGTCCTCGGCGGGGACCAGCAGGAGCTCGCCCTGCACTTCGCCGGAGCCACAAAGGTGCCGATGGCCGAACGCTTCACCTGGGACATCTGGGACCGCACCCAGGACGTTCCGGTCCTCAAGGACGCTCTGGTCACGGCGGTCGGCACGATCAAGCACACGGTCCCCACGGGCTCCCACAGCGTGCTCTTCGTCGAGATCGGGCAGATCCGCACCCGCTCCGGCGGCCAGAGCCTCGTCTACTTCAACCGCGCCTTCCACCGCCTCGACGCGGACCCTTTCGTACCGGAAGGAGCCCGGTCGTGACCACCGCCGTGGAGGATGCGCTACGGCGTCTGGAGCAGAGCGAACCGGACATCCGCGCCTGGGTGCGGGTGGACGTCGAGGGCGCCCGCGCGGCAGCGCTGAGCGCCCCCGACGGGCCGCTGCACGGCATGCCGTTCGGCGTGAAGGACATCATCGACGTCGCCGGGCTGCCCACCGAGTGCGGCTCACCGCTGCGCCGGGGCCGGGTGGCCGCCGCCGACGCGTGGCTGGTGGACCGGCTGCGCCGGGCGGGCGCCGTGCCGCTGGGCAAGACGGTCACCACCGAGTTCGCCTACTTCCAGCCCGGCCCGACCCGCAACCCGCACAACCCCGCCCATACGCCGGGCGGTTCCTCCAGCGGTTCGGCCGCCGCCGTCGCAGCGGGCGTCGTGCCCCTCGCCCTGGGCTCGCAGACCGCGGGCTCGCTCACCCGGCCGGCCTCCTTCTGCGGGGTCGCCGGGTACGTCGCCCCCGTGGGCACCTGGTCCACGGCGGGCATCACCGGACTCAGCCCGAGCCTGGACGCGCCGGGGCTGCTCACACCAGGCGTCTCCGAACTCGCCAAGGTGATCGAGGCCATCGACGGCACCACGGCCGAAGACATCGATTCCGTACGGCTGTCGGTATGGCAGGGCGTCGAACTCACCGACGTCGAACCGTCGATGCTCGACGTCGTGCGGCACACCGGGCACGCCCTGCGCGCCGACGGCACGGAACTGCCCTTCAGCACCGTGGAACTGGCCGACGCGCACGCCGTCGTCATGGCCTACGAGGCCGCCCGCGGCCTCGCCGCCGAGGCCGGGCATCCGGAGTCGCTGAGCCGGCACCTGAACGAACTCCTCGAACGCGGGCGCAAGACCCCCGACGACGAGTACCGCGCCGCGCTCGCCACGGCGCGCACCGCACGCACCGCCGCCCTGGACCTCCTCACCCACGTCGACGCGATCCTCGGCCCGGCCGCCCCAGGCCCCGCCCCGCAGGGCCTCGCCGCCACCGGCAACCCCGTCCTCAGCCGCCCCTGGCAACTGCTCGGCCTGCCCGTGGTCACCGTCCCCGGCCACCGCGACCCGCACGGCCTGCCCCTCGGCCTGCAACTCGTCGGCCACCCCGACCGGGTGGGACGCCTGCTGGGCGTGGCCCGCGCCGTCGAGGAGGCCGTACGGTGAAGATCACCGCGATCGAGACCGTCCCCTACTCGATCCCGTACACCAAACCCCTGCGCTTCGCGAGCGGCGAGGTGCACAGCGCCGAACACGTCCTCGTCCGGGTCCACACCGACGAGGGCCTGACCGGCGTGGCCGACGCCCCGCCCCGGCCCTTCACCTACGGCGAGACACAGGCGTCCGTGACCGGCGTGATCGAGAAGATCTTCGCCCCGCAGCTCACCGGCGCCGACGCCCTTGCCCGTGAACAGATCCACGCCCTGCTGCACCGCACGGTCGGCAACCCGGCGGCCAAGTCCGCGATCGACATGGCGCTCTGGGACATCGCGGGGCAGGCCCTGGGCCTGTCGGTGTCTCGGTTGCTCGGCGGCTGGAGCGACCGGATGCGGGTGGCACACATGCTCGGCTTCGACGCCCCCGAGCGGATGGCGGCCGAGGCCGAGCGGATGCGGGACACCTACGGCATCACCGTCTTCAAGGTGAAGGTCGGCCGCCGCCCCGCCCGCCTCGACCTCGACGTGTGCCGGGCCCTGCGTGAAGTACTCGGTGACGACGCCGAGTTGTACGTGGACGGCAACCGCGGCTGGACCGCCTCCGAGTCGGCCGCCGCCCTGCGCGAACTCGACGGGCTCGGCATCACCCTCGCCGAGGAGCTGTGCCCCGCCGACGACGTGCTCGGCCGCCGGTGGCTGGTCCGGCAGAGCCCCGTGCCGTTCGTCGCCGACGAGTCCGCGACCACGCCGGCCGAGGTGACCCGCTCACTGCTCGACGGCGCCGCGACCGCGATCAGCATCAAGACCGCCCGCACCGGATTCACCCACTCCCAGCGGGTCCTCTTCCAGTGCGAGGGCCTGGGCGCCGAGGTGGTGATGGGCAACCAGATCGACGGCCGGCTCGGCACCGTGTGCACGGTCGCCTTCGGAGCCGCCCACGCCTCCTCGTCCCGCCGCGCCGGCGAACTCTCCAACTTCCTGGACATGAGCGACGACCTGCTCACCGAACCGATCGCCATCACCGACGGCACGCTCGCCGTGCCCGACGGCCCCGGCCTGGGTGTGGCGATCGACCCGGAGAAGCTCGACCGCTACCGCCAGGACCGCTGAAACAACCCACCACAAGGCAATGGAGCCGCCCCACCATGTCCGAAACCACTTTCAAAGCCACCGCCGCCGCGTCCGGGGCCTCGGCCACCGAACGCTTCCTGACCGACAAGACCGGCGCACCCGCCGAGGACGTCGACACCGCACGCGTCGACACCCTGGCCACCGCGGTCATCACCGCCGTGCACGACGTCGTCCGCCGCCACCAGGTGACGTACGACGAGTACAACGCCCTCAAGTCGTGGCTGATCTCCGTCGGCCAGGACGGCGAGTGGCCCCTCTTCCTCGACGTGTGGATCGAGCACGTCGTCGAGGAGGTCGCCACCGCGTCCCGCGAGGGGAGCAAGGGCACCATCGAGGGGCCGTACTACGTGCCGGGCGCCCCCGCGCTGCCGAGCGTCGCCACCCTGCCGATGCGCGACGGCGAGGCCGGCACCCCGCTCCTCTTCCAGGGGCAGGTCACCGGCGCCACGGGCGCCCCGCTCCCCGGTGCGGTACTGGAGCTGTGGCAGGCCGACGACGACGGGCTGTACGCCCAGTTCGCTCCCGGCATCCCGGAGTGGAACCTCCGGGGCCGCATCACCACCGACGACGAGGGCCGCTTCGCGGTGCACACCATCCAGCCCGCCCCGTACCAGATCCCCACCGACGGATCCTGCGGCCGTCTCATCGCGGCGGCCGGCTGGCACGCCTGGCGCCCGGCCCACCTGCACCTGAAGGTGTCGGCGCCCGGCCACGAGACCCTCACCACACAGCTCTACTTCAAGGACGGCGCGTACATCGAGGCCGACGTGGCCTCCGCGGTGAAGCCCGAACTCGTCCTCGACCCGCGACCGAACGGCACCGGCGGCAACCAGGTCACCTACGACTTCGCCCTCGCCGCCCTCTGAACACCGGGAGTCACCATGCTTTTCGCCGTCCGGATGACCGTGAACCTGCCACCCGACATGGACACCGACGTCCGGGCGGCGACCCTCGCTGCCGAGCGAGAATACGCGCGGAAGCTCCAGCACTCGGGTGAGTGGTCGCACCTGTGGCGCTGCGTCGGTCAGTACGCCAACCTCAGCATCTTCGACGTCACCGACAACGACCGTCTCAACGACATCCTGTGGGGCCTGCCGCTCTTCCCCTACATGGACATCACGGTCACAGCACTGGCCCGGCACCCGTCCGCCATCCGGTGAGAGGCACCAAAAATCCTCGTCACAACAGCTGTGACCAGGATCGGTAGTTGGCACTTTGGTACAGCGCAGGTCGGGAGGGGCGTCGGCCACCGGCCGTCCCTTTCGCGGGCGGCGATGACACCGGACAGGCCGACCGCGCCGTCACCGACCACGACAGCCGTGGAGCCGGGCTTCACCTCGGCTCCGACGGCCGCGTACCAGCCCGTGCCCATGACGTCGGAGAGGGTGAGCAGGCTCGGGACGAACTTCTCCTCGGGCTGCCCGTCGAGGGCGACGAGGGTGCCGTCGCCAAGCGGGATACGGATGTACTCCGCCTGGCAGCCGCCGACGAACTCGCGGTGCGGGCAGGAGGTTTGGTATCCGGCGCGGCAGATCGGGCAGGTGTTGTCGGAGGCGAAGAACGAGCCGATGACGAACTGCCCCGGCTTGATGTCCTGCACCTCGGCGCCGGTCTCCTCGACCACGCCGACGTACTCGTGGCCGATCGGTGTGGGCTGGGCGACGGGGTTGATGCCGCGGTACTCCCACAGGTCGGAGCCGCACACGCAGGCGGCGACCGTCCGGATGATCGCGTCGGTGGGGGCGAGGATCTTCGGCTCGGGGAGGTTCTCCACCCGGATGTCACCGGGGGCATGGATCACGGTTGCGCGCATGGCTCATTCCAGAGTGCGGGGAAGGCCGAACGGGGGTGGGGCGGCAGCTGCCGGAGCCGGGCGGGGGAACGCGACGGCCGTTCCGTCAGCTCGCCCGGCGGTATGGGCAGCGCGTGGAAGTCATCCGGCCGACGGCGCTCGGCGTCGATCCGGCCGTCACGGCGGTGTCGGGGAGGCAGGCAGCGGTGCCCGCTCGGCGATCTCTCGCGTGCGTGATCGCCACCCCGTGTGGGTGGCCGTCCCCGGTCGCAGTTGACGCTGATGCTTCTGTCGGGTGTGGTCAGTGCGAGGTACGGGTGCTGGTGCGCGGGCCGCCGTACTCGGCGTCGGTGACGTGCTCCAGCCAGTTGACCTCGTCGCCCTCCCACAGGGCGATGTGCTCCATGAACTGGTCCGGGGACGCGCCGTGCCAGTGCTCCTCGCCGGGCGGGCAGCCGATGGTGTCGCCCGGGTGGGCCTCGATGATCACGCCGTCCCGGGTGCCGATCAGGGCGACGCCGGACACGACGTGCAGGGTCTGGCCCAGGCCGTGGCTGTGCCAGGCGGTGCGGGCACCGGGCGCGAAGCGGACCATGTTGGCCCGTGCCCGGGAGGGCTCCTCGCCCCGGTGGATCACGTCCGCCCAGACGTCGCCGGCGAACATGTGGGGAGGCAGCTTCATGGTCGCGGGCTGCTTGAGGATCTCCATGGTGGTACGTGCTCCTTGCGTCGGCCGCCGCCAGGGCGGTCGTAGGGGGTGAACCTGCGGGTGGGAAGGGGGTCAGGCCTTGCGGAACAGTTCCCGGGCCACGTTCAGGGCGGACATCGCCCTGGGCCATCCGGCGTAGAACGCCATGTGGGTGATCGTCCCGATGATTTCCTCTTCGGTGACGCCGTTCTGCCTGGCCAGGGGGATGTGGAAGGTGAGCTGCTCGCTGCTGCCGCTGGTGATCAGGCTGGCCACGGTCACCAGGCTGCGGTCCCTGGGGGACAGCTCCGGGCTCTTCCACTCCTGCCCGAACAGCACGTCCTCGCTGTAGCCGGCCAGCGCGGGAGCGATGTCCCCGAACAGCCGGCGCGGGCCCGGCTCGGTCTTCTCCGTCATCGTTCATGTCCTTTCACGTGCCCCGGCGGCGCTCGTCGGTCGCCTGTCGAGGGGGCGGCGGCGCGGTGCCGGCCGACTTGGTGCCGCTTGCGTCACTACCGATGAAACTGCAGGTCACACGCGCGTGGAAGGACTCGCTGATACGTGTACTGCCAGTACACCCCACGGCCGGAGACACGGTCGGACAAGCCGACGTAGCCTCGAAGCCATGGACAACCGAAGCGAGGTACGCGAGTTTCTGACCAGCCGCCGCGCCAAGATCACGCCACAGCAGGCGGGACTGCCCGCCCACAACGGCAACCGGCGCGTCAAAGGGCTGCGCAGGGAAGAAGTCGCGCTGCTCGCCGGCGTCAGCGCCGAGTACTACGCCCGCCTGGAACGCGGCAACCTCTCCGGCGTCTCCGAGACCGTCATCGACTCCCTCGCCCGCGCCCTCCAGCTCGACGAGGCCGAGCGCGCCCACCTCGACGACCTCGCCCGCACCGCGAACACCACCCGCCGCCCGCCCCGCCGACGGGCGCCGCAACCGATCCGTGCGAGCCTGCAGCACCTGCTGGACGCGATGACCGAGGCCCCGGCCTTCATCCGCAACGGCCGCCTCGACATCCTGGCCACCAACCGGCTCGGCCGCGCTCTCTACGACCCGGTCTTCGCCGACCCCGCCCGGCCCGTGAACCTCGCCCGCTACGAGTTCCTCGACCCCGGCGCGGCCGACTTCCTGCCCCAGCTGGAACGCCAGGCGGCCGGAGCGGTGGCACTGCTGCGCACCGAGGCGGGACGCGACCCGTACAACCGGGACCTGACCGACCTCGTCGGTGAACTCTCCACCCGCAGCGAGAAGTTCCGCACCCTGTGGGCCGCCCACGACGTCCGGCTGCACCAGACCGGTATCAAGTACTTCCACCACCCCGCGGTCGGCGAACTCGCCCTCCCCTTCGAGGCCATGCCCATCCCGACCGAGCCCGGCCTCACCCTCACCGCCCTCAGCGCCGAACCCGGAACCCCCGCCCACGACAGCCTCAAGCTCCTGGCCAGCTGGGCCGCCACCCTCGACTAGGACAACACTGCCGTCGGCGACAGCGAACACAGCGCATAGCCGAGCTGCGCGAAGCCGCCACAAGCTCCCTTCCCGCGCGGCCGCACGCACCCGGTGATCAGGAGGTCAACGTGGCGCCGATGGACGGGTCCTTGCTGTTGCCGAGGAAGGACGTGGTGGGCAGTTGCCCGTCACGGCGACGTGGGGCGGTCGCCGAGTCGGCGGCGGCGGTGTGCAGTGCCGCCGCCGTCCAGCCGGACTGGTCCCAGGAGTTGCCGGTGTGCCGGGCCTGGCTGCCGAGCCAGTCGTCGGGGTGGTTCGCCAGGGCGAGGTTGTGCTGGAGGGCCGCGGCGGAGTGGACGAAGGCGAACCCGGCCGCGCCGTTGCGGTAGGCGGTGTCGTTGGTCAGCCGGGGTGTTCCCGAGCTGCCGGTCTCGGTGAATCCGAAGCCCGCGTTGTCCCAGGCGGCGCTGTCCGTGGCAACGTGTGCGACCTGGAGCCCCGCGTCACCGCCGAGTTTGAACCCGCTGCCCCCTCTGGAGAAGGTGGCGATGCCCCATCGGTTGACGCCGTTGCCGAAGGCCCAGCTGTGCTCGACGGTCACGGCGCCGCCGAACCCGCTGAGGTCCACGCCGTCGCCCGAGTTGTCGTAGATCCGGCATCCTCGGACCCGGTTTCCGCTGCCGGAGCCGTCGTTGAACACCAGCCCGTCGATGTATCCGCCGGTGGATCCGGTCTCGTGGTTGTCGAAGAAGTCGCTGTCGAGGATCAGGTTGTCGTGGGTCCCGGCGCCTTGGAGCACGAGCCCCGCCCCGGCGTTGCCGTGCACGCCGAGCCGGGCGAGGACGTCGTCGTGGCAGGACGCGCAGACGTACGGGTGTCCTGGAGAGCCGACGATCTCGATGCCCTGCACGGTGACGTATCCGCCGCTCTGGGTGATGAGCGTGCCGGCGGCTGGGATGCCTGACCCGTCGAGCACGGGATGCTCGTCGCGGTAGTTGCTCACCGTGATCCGGTGCCCGGCCGTACCGGAGGACGTGAGGGCGATGGTCGTCGCGGGGTGGTAGGTGCCGCCGCGGACGGCTACCGTCTGGCCCGGGCGGGCCTGGGCGACGGCCCGGGTCAGCGTGGCGAAGGGCCGGGCGAGTGTGCCGGGGTTCGTGTCGTTCCCGGTCGGGGCGACGTAGTAGTCGGCGGTGGTGACGCCGGAGTAGGAGTGGGACGCGGTCGTCGGGGTGGCGGACGGTGTCGTACCGGACGACGAGGCCCGGCCCGGCTGGTGCGGGGCTCCGGTAGCCCGGTCCGGGCCCTGTGCCGGATCGGATCGGTCTGCGTGGGGCGGTAGTTGATGGACCGTCACACCGATGACGACGGCGAGTGTCGCGGTGGTGCCGACGGCCGCGGTCGCCGACTTCGCCGAGACCCGGGCCAGCCCGTGGCGCAGGGCGTTCAGCAGCGAGGACACCAGTCCGGGTGTCACGGAGTGCTGCCCTACGAGCCCCGGGATCGCCGCCACCAGCGCGGCCGGTACGGCGAGGGCGCCGATCCGGATCGGCAGGTCGTCGATCGACCGCCAGGCGACCGCCGCCCCGCACTGCGGGCACTGGGCCACATGGCGCTCCAGCTTGGTCAGCAGCCGCCCTTCGGGCACCCCGCGGCGACCGCCCGCGAGGGAGTCGAGTCCGGTGCACCGCGGCCGGGCCCGCCACGCGGCGAGCACACCCACCGCGACTTCGAGCTTGGCCTTCATCCGCTGGATGCGGACCGCCGTGTGCGGAACGCTCAGGTGCAGCGCTTCGGCGACCTCGGCGCGGGTCAACTGCCCGGCGGTCTCCTGCCACCACAGCGCCAGCGTCCGGCGCTGCTCGTCGCTGAGCCACCGGCTGGCTTCCAGCAGGTCGCTGCCGGCCCGGGACAACGTCTGGCGGTCGACGGCGAGTTCGGCGAAATCGCCGAGGGGGTCGGGGACTTCGGCCGCGTCGGCCACCTGCGTGTGGCGGGCCAGTGCGGCCTTGTTCCGGCGTCTGTGATCGTGCATCTGCCGGATCGCGATGGCCACGATCCAGGACCGGAACCGCTCGGGTTCACGCAGTTCGGGCAGTGCCCGCATGGCGCGCAGCATGGTCTCCTGCACGACGTCGTCGACGTCCGCATGCCCGTGCAGGCCGCGCCCGACGATGTTGTAGATCAGCGGCAGATACTCGCCGAACAGGGCAGCCTTGGCGTCGGCGTCGCCGGATCGGGCCGCTTTGACCAGGCCGGTCACGGAAGGGTCGGCTCCCGGCGGACGAGTCGCCGTGTCGGTCGTGGGTCGTGCCGGAACCTCGCGCAATGCGCCCTCGCAGAGTGATCCCTCAGATGGAGGCGGTCATGATGGCACAGGCGTGCGAACGGACCAAGATCAGGCTGCGACAGCCAGGTTGGACCGTCCGCACGGAGTTCACGGAATTCGTGGTGCCGAACCTGTTATGGCCCGCCGGGGTGCGTCGTCTCCGTGGTGACAGCGGAGAAAGGAACGGCATGTACCTCAGACGTGGCAGACGGGCCCGGAGCAAGCGGGCCCAGTGGCGCATCGCGGCGGCCGGCGGGGCGGCACTCGTCGTCGTGGGCGGTGTCGCGACAGCGGCCACCGTCGTCACGGGAACCGGTGGGCAGACGGCCGAAGCGAAGGCCGGCACCTACACGGTCGCGGTCGCCAAGAGCGGGATGTGCATGGACCTGGTCGGCAGCAGCGGGTCCAGCGGTGCGCTGATCCAGCAGTGGGGCTGCGGCCAGGGGCAGGCCAACCAGCAGTGGACCCTGGTCGACCGGGGATCGGGCAGATTCGCCATCCGGTCGGCCGCCAGCGGACTCTGCCTCGATGTACCCGGCGCCGCCGGCACCGACGGGGTCCGGCTCCAGCAGTGGGGCTGCGGGACCGACCAGGCCAACCAGCTCTGGACGCTGAAGCCGGCGCGCGACAACACCTTCCAGATCGTCAACGTCAGCAGCGGTCTGTGCGTCAGCGACGCGAAGGCGAGCACCGCGGCCGGCGCCGCCGTCATCCAGGAGACCTGCACCACCAACAGCAACAAGCGCTGGACGCTCACCCAGGCCGGCACCGGCTCGGCGTCCGCGAGCCCGACCACGAGTGCGAGTGCCGCCGCGAGTTCGGCCACGGGCACGACGATCACGGTGGCCGCGGACGGTACCGGCGACGTCACCACGGTCCAGGCGGCGATCGACAAGGTCCCGGCGAACAACACCAAGCCGGTGACCATCGCCGTCAAGAAGGGCACCTACCGCGGCGTCTTCACCATCCCCAGCAACAAGCCCTATGTCACCCTGAAGGGCCTGGGCACCAGCGCCTCCGACGTCGTACTCGTCGAGAGCCACGGGGCGAGCACCAAGAAGGCGGACGGGACGACGTACGGAACCTTCGGCAGCGCGACCGCGTTCGTCGACGGGCACGACTTCTCGGCGTCGAACCTGACGATCTCCAACGACTACGCCTACGCGGCCAGCCCCAGCCAGGCGGTGGCCCTGAGCCTGTCCGCCGACCGCGCGACCCTCACCGACGTACGGCTCCTGGGCCACCAGGACACCCTTCTCGTCAACGACTCCGCGCGGGCGTACTTCCTGAAGTCCTACGTGGAAGGCACCGTCGACTTCATCTTCGGCGGCGGTATCGCGGTCTTCGACCACAGCGACATCCACCAGCTGGGCAGCGGGGGTTACCTCACCGCGGCCAGCACACCGGCAACGCGCCGCTACGGCTATCTCTTCTACAAGTCGAACATCACCGGGGCAGGTACCGCGGGCACGAGCAGCCTCGGCCGCCCGTGGCGCCAGGACGCGCAGGTGCTCTACCGGGAGTCCACCATCGGGTCGTTCGTCAACACGGCCCAGCCGTGGAGCGACATGTCCGGTGCTGTCTGGACGAAGGCCCGCTTCGACGAGTACAAGAACACCGGTGCCGGCGCGACGGTCAACACCGCCCGCCCCCAACTGACCGACGCCCAGGCGGCCGACTACACCCCGCAGAAGTACCTCGCCGGCTCGGACAACTGGAACCCGACCACCACCGCCACCACCACGACGAGCCCGGCGTCCGGCACGGTCTGCAAGCCCACCTCCTACGGCGCGAAGGCCGACGGCACGACGAAGGACACCGCGGCCCTCCAGAAGGCGGTCAACGCCTGCGCGGGCAAGGGCACGGTGGAGCTGACCGCAGGCAAGTACCTCTCGGGCGCCCTGACCCTGGCCGCCGACATGACGCTCCAACTCGACTCCGGAGCAACCCTGTTGGCCTCCCAGGACGCGGCGGACTACCCGCTGGCCGGCGGGAAGCTGTCACCGCTCCTCGGCGGTTCCGGGGTGAACAACCTCACGATCACCGGCGCGGGCGCGATCGACGGCCAGGGCACCCCGTGGTGGACCCTGATCAACCAGGAGAAAGCCGCGGGCAAGACACTCTCCTCGCGCCCCGGCCTGATCTCCCTCAGCAACGCCTCGAACGTGAAGATCACCGGGATCACGCTGAAGAACGCCCCCAACGTGAACATCACGGTCAAGAAGGTGACCACGTCCGCCATCGACGGCATCACCGTCCAGGCACCGGCGGACGCGCCCAACACCGACGGCATCGACGTGTGGTCGTCCTCGGGCGTCGCGGTGACCGACAGCACCATCGACACGGGCGACGACAACATCGCCATCAACTCCTCCACGGAGGGGCCGTCCCACGACATCTCGCTGAGCGGCTGCACGATCCTGCACGGCCACGGCCTGTCCATCGGCAGCTACACGGGCGGCGGCATCTACGACATCGACATCCACGACAACACCCTCAAGGGCACCACCGCCGGAGTCCGCATCAAGTCCGCGCGGGGCCGGGCCGGCGAGATCCGCGACGTCACATACAAGAACCTGAAGATGACCGACGTGACGACCCCGATCCAGATCACCGGGTACTACCCGTCGATCCCCGCGGACGCCGACGCCGCACAGGCGATCACCAGCACCACGCCGAACTACCACGACATCACCATCGCCGACATCACGGCGACCGGCGCCACCGCGGCCGGCCAGATCGTCGGCGTACCGGAGCGGCCGATCACCGGCCTGACCCTGACCTCGGTGTCGATCACCGCGAAGACGGGCCTGACCGTGCGCAACGCCACGGTGAGCACGACGTCCACCACCATCGAGCCGGCCTCGGGCCCGGCGTACGTCGTGCAGAGCAGGGCCACCGTCAAGTAGCGGCGACGCGCTCCCCGCCCCGCCCGTCGGGGAGCGCGCTCCTCAACGCAACAACCCCGGAAACCCGGGTCGCCGCGACGGCAACCAACGCACCCCCGGCGACCACTGGAACCCGACACACCCCACGGATCAAGGGAACGAACCACCCCATGAGATCACCCCGTACGTCCCACCGACTGCGGCACCGCTTCCTCCGCCCGGTCCCCCTCGCCCTCGCCGCCGCACTCGTGGCCGGAACCGGCGCGCTGGTACCCCTGCTGGCCAACGGCGCCGAACCGACCTGCGCGGTGGCTTACAACGTCGCCGGCCAGTGGACGGACGGCTTCCAGGGGACGGTAGGGATCACCAACAAGGGTGCGCAGCAGACCAGTTGACCCTCACCTTCGAACTCGTCGGAGGCGAGAAGATCACCCAGGGCTGGAACGGCGACTGGCAGCAGTCCGGCACGACCGTCACCGTCAAGAACACCAGCTGGAACGGCACGCTCTCCCCCGGAGGTACCGTCACCGCAGGCTTCATCGGCTCACGCACCGGAGCGACCGCAACCCCCACCAACTTCAAGCTGAACGGCAGGACTTGCTCCTCAGGGACGGACACCACCCCCAGCCCCGGCGATGATCCGAGACTTCTGGCGCCACATCAAGAACCGCTACGGCTACTGACCCCTGGGCGCCACCGCACCACCTCTGGAGCTGAGCACGTCCATCCCCGGTCGGAGCATGTCCGCCACGAAAGCGCTCGTGATCGACGACATCACCCGCCTCAAGCTCCACCGAGAAGCCGACCAGGACGTCCTCGACCTGATCCGCGAAATGATGAGCATGCCGGTCGCACTCATCCTCGTCGGCGTCGGCATCCCCGCCTCGGGCCTGCTACGCGAAAGCCGCCGCGACCCCAAGACCCAGGAATGGGTCTTGGCATCTCGCAGGGGGCGGCGCCGAGCCCGCATGCCGCGAGCCCAGTCTGCTGGTGGGCGGCAGTCCACGCCAGGCCTCCGAGGTCGAGTCGGTGACGGCCATGGGTGACGCGGGCGCTGGGATACCGGGGGTGCGGTCTGCTGCGAGAAGTCGCCGGGTAACGGCTTCAGTAGCCGACGGTGAAGCGGCGGTTGAGGTGCCGGGGGTGCTCGATCTCGTCCACGAGGGCGACGGCATAGTCCTCGTAGGAGATGCGGGCCTGGTCGTCCTCGCCGGTGACCGGGTGGTCCAGGCCGGTGCGGTAGCGGCCGGTGCGGTCGCCGGGTGCGAAGTGCACCGGCGGCGGGGAGAGGTAGGTCCAGGTGACGTCGTCGCCGAGGCCGAGGTAGGCGTCGAGGGCCTCGATCTGGCCGATGGCGTAGGGCTTGAACTCCTCCGGGAAGCCAGGGGCGTCGAAGAAGCGCACCCCGTCGGCGTCGAGGAGGCTGGCCCCGCCGCCCATGTGCAGGATGCGGGGCCCGGCCGGGGCCAGGGCACGCACGGCTGAGGCGACAGACGCCACGGCGTCGGTGTACAGGCGGGCGTCGGGTCCGCCGACGGTCAGCACCAGCGCGTCGGCGTCCTTGGCCAGGTCGGCGACCGTTCCGGGATCGGTGACATCGCCGGACACCAGCCGCACCCCGGCGGGCACGGAAGCGATCCGAGAGAGGTCCCGGGCCACCGCGGTGACCTCGTGACCACGTGCGGCGGCCTCGGCGACGACGCGGGAGCCTGCCTTTCCGGCGGCGCCGAACACCACGATCCTGCTCATCGTCGTTGCTCTCTTTCCTTGTCCGGTACGGCGGTTCAGGCGCCCTGCGCGCCGAAGAGGTACTGGTTGCCGATGTCGATCAGGAACGGGCCGCCGTGGGTCGGGTAGCGCTCCAGGATCGCCTTCTTGTACGCCTCACCGTCGTCGCCGAGCAGTTCGCGCGCGGCGGCGAGGTAGTCGCGCAGCTCGGCGTAGACGGCCGGGGTGGCGGGCAGGCCGTGCCCGGCCAGGATCGTGTCGTACGAGGTGTCGGCAGCCAGAGTGTCGAGGACCTTCTGCCAGCCGTCGATGTCGTTGTTGCCGAGGAACAGGTGGGTGGCGTGGTAGACGAGGTCCTGGGCGACCAGGACGCCATGCCCGGGCAGCCTGATCACGAGTTCGTCGGCCGCCTCGCCGCCCGTCACGGCCTCGAAGACGAACGGCACGCCGTCGATGACCTCGGTACCGGGGCTGATCTCGACGGTCGGCGTGACGTCGGTGACCGGGATGAGCGTGCCGGTCGGGTCCTGGGCATCGCCCTGGGCGACGATCTGGTCGCGCACGGCGGGCAGCGCGTGCACGGGCGCCCCGAAGCGGGCCGCGCCGTGGAAGTGGTCGGGGTGGGCGTGCGTGACGATCAGCCGGTCGATCGGCTTGCCCAGCCCCTTGGCATAGGCGACGACCTCGTCGGCATACGCCAGTGCGTACTGCGCGTCGACGGCCACGATCCGGGCCGGGGTCTCGATCAGCTGGGTGGTGACATTCAGACTGTCGTCCGGTGCCATGTAGCTGTGGACGCGGACCGTGCCCATGTCGATGACCGTCACAGTGCCGTTCATGCTGCGCTTCTTCCTGGTCAGGCGGTATCCGATCAACCGTCGTTGCGTCCACTGTCGCCGGTGCACCACCGCTGGGCGAGATACCCTGGAGACCTCTGATGGTCAAAGACGGACATGAGTGAGGTCTCCCGTGTCGGCCTCCGAAGTCGCCACCACCCATGACGGACCGATCCCCGGGTTCGGCTTCAACCCGCCCACCGCGCCGGTCGCCGGATTCGAGCTTCTCGATCTGGCCGACCTGTACGAGCGGATGGCCGACGGCGGCCTCCAGCGCGTCCACCGGGTGGACTTCCACACGGTCACCCTGATCACCGAGGGCAGCGGGGAACACACCGTCGACTTCGTCACCTACCCCTGCCGACCCGGCACACTGCTGTGGATCCGCCCGGGCCAGGTCCAGCGCTTCGGCCGCCCCGGCACCATGAACGGCACCCACCTGCTGTTCACCCCCACCTTCCCTCCCCACCTGGCCGGCACCCACCGTCTCGTGCGTGAGTGGTACGGCCCCGCCTGCCGGCAACTGGGCACCGGCCACGACTACGCCACCCTGTCCGCCCTGATGGGCAGAGTGCGCGCCGAGTTCACCCGCCCGGACGGCACCGCGTCGCAGGAGATCCTCCAACTGCTCCTCGCCACCGTGCTGTTGCACATCGACCGGCTGCCGCAGCCGGGGACGGACGGCGATCCGCACGCCGGCGGCGAGGTCTATGCCCGCTTCCGCGCCCAGCTGGAACGCTCCTACGCCACCACCCGCCGCGCCGAGGACTACGCCAGCCTCCTGGGCTACACGGTCAAGACCCTCACTCGTGCGTGCCTGGCCGCCACCGGGCAACCCGTCAAGCAGGTCATCGACGCCCGGGTCGCCCTTGAGGCCCAGCGACTGCTCGCCCACACCGACGAGCCGGTGGCGGTCATCGGCCGCCGCCTGGGCTTCTCCGAGCCCACCAACTTCGGCAAGTTCTTCACCCGCCACACCGGGACGACGCCGGGTGCCTTCCGCCGCACTCACCGCGCCGCGCAGTGAGGCCGCCGTACCAGGGGCACGCCTCAGGCCCTCCCATGGCCCTGGGTCGACGCCGTCGCTTATGACGGTGCGTCACCGGTGCACGGTGGCGCCCCCGGCTCCACGGAGCCGGGGGCGCTGTCCGGCGGGTCAGAGCGACGCGAAGCTAATGACCGCTGCGCGGGGCACCGTGGTCGTTGCGGCGTGACTCATCTTGCCGGTCTTGCTGTCCAGGGCGAACGTGGTCACGTTGTTCGAGTCCATGTTGCAGGCGAAAAGGAACTTGCCGGACGGCTCGATATTGAACTCGCGCTGCATTTTCCCCTGAGTCTCGACTTCTTCCACAAATGTCAGACGACCAGTGCCCTGATCGAATGCATAGACTGTGATTGTGTCGTCCCCGCCCCTGGAGCTGTGTGTCCGGCGCGTTGAGGCATAGACGAACCGGCCGTTCGGGTGCACGCGGACGTCCGCCGGCGAAGGACCGTCGTACTCGAAGACACTGCCGTCGTACTTGCCCGGCTTCAGAGCGTCGGCCGAGACGCCGATCGTCTGAATGTGCCGGACGTCGCCGGTCCTTTCGTTCAATTGAAAGGCGGAGATGGACGGGGCCCACTCGTTGGTGACGAAGAAGAACGGAGCCTTCGGATGTGTCGCGACGTGCCTGGGCCCCGATCCCGCCGCTACCGGGTACGCCTTTCCCGTCAGACGGCGAGAACGGGGACCGTGCGGGTAGACATAGATGTGGTCGTAACCGTTGTCCGTCGCGATGAGCCAACGTTCAGTGCTGTCGAGCGCTATGCCGTGGCACGCCGGACCGTTTTGAACCATGGAGGTCGCCCCCAGGTTCTCGGGCCGCAGCTCTTCACTCCCGGGCACCATCCCTTCGGTGAACTTGGCAACATCCAAGGGCTGGCCGATCGACCCGTCCGTTCCGAGAGGGAACAGCGCGACGGTGGCATCGTCCGTAGGCCGCTCGATGACCCACTCGCCACGCCTTTTCGCGATCAGCGTGACCCTGCTGATCGCCCCGCGGTTGCTCGCGACCAGCCTGCCGGTCGTGCTCTCGACCAGAACGGCGGACGGGTTGGACCCCATCGAGTGCACGGTCTTGACGTGCTTCAGCGTTCCGTCTGCGGAGTTGACAGCGAAAGCATAAACTCCACCGCCGTAACCGGGGATGCTGTCCTGCGCCGTCGTACGATTGGTGCCGTAAACGAAGCGCCCGTCGGACGAAGTGCAAATTCCGTCGCAATTCATGTCCGCGAATTCCGACCCCGTCTCGCCCACCTGATCCAGCGATCCGTCGGACATGTTTACGCGGAAGGCCTTCACGCCGCCCCCGGTTGGCCCACCGTTCCAATCGTTGGTTGCGAAGCCGACATAGGCGAAAAGCCTCTGGCCGTCGGCGCTTGCAGAGGAAGCGAAGGAAGGGGAACCGAGGAAGGTAGCCCCCAGGGCGATCCCCGAACCCTGAACGAAGGTACGTCGCGACAGCTTGCTCATACCGCGACCTCCATGCAGCCCCCACCAGTTGTCGCGCCCTGACGTGCGCCGTTGTCGTGCATTTCGTCCTCTCCTTGATTTTGGTTACCCGGCCTGGCGCCGGTTTCTTATGTCAGGCGGCGTGGTCCAACATGGCACCCATGGCCCATGAATTTCCCGCGCTGCCGGACGGACCCTCGACCGCCTCGAAGGTCTCGCACTCGCGGGAAAGTCCCGCTCGATGTGCGAACTACTGTCTGGCCAGAGGCACCTTGAGCCCGGCGCGCAGTTCGTCGACGGTCGTGCCGTACGTCTCCCGCACCGAGATTCCGGTGCGGCCGATGTCGAAGACCGCGAAGTCCGTGTAGACGCGGCTGACGCACCCGACTCCGGTGAGCGGGTAGGTGCACTGCGACACCAGCTTGGGCTCGCCCTGCTTCGTGAAGAGGGTCATCATCACGTATGTGTCCTTCGCCCCGACGGCGAGGTCCATCGCTCCGCCGACGGCGGGTATGGCGTTGGGCTCACCGGTGTGCCAGTTGGCGAGGTCCCCGGTCACGGAGACCTGGAAGGCGCCCATCACGCAGATGTCGAGGTGGCCTCCGCGCATCATGGCGAAGGAGTCGGCGTGGTGGAAGTACGACGCCCCTGGCAGCTCCGTCACCGGGAGCTTGCCCGCGTTGGTGAGGTCGGCGTCGATCTGGTCCCCTACGGCGGCCGGTCCCATGCCGAGCATGCCGTTCTCGGTCTGCAGGACGATGCCAAGTTCCGGCGGGAGGTGGTCGGCGACCTCGGTCGGTTTGCCGATGCCGAGGTTGACGTAGGAACCGGCTGGGATGTCGCGGGCGACCAGCTCCGCGATCTCGGCGCTCTTCAGCGGTCCGCGATCGAGGTGCTCAATGCTCTTCGGGGGGCGGGTCGTGGTCATCGTGCTCCCTGCACCGTGTAGTGCCGGGCCTCGACCTGGACGATCCGGTCGACGTAGATGCCTGGCGTGACGACCGCCTCCGCATCGAGCAAGCCGACGGATACGAGCTCACTCACCTGGGCGATGGTCGTGGTGGCAGCGGTGGCCATGACCGGCCCGAAGTTACGGGCCGTCTTGCGGTACACGAGATTGCCGACGGTGTCGGCACAATGGGCGCTGATCAGCGCGACGTCGCCTTTGACGGGGAATTCGAGGAGGTGCGTCCGGCCGTCGATATCGCGTGTCTCCTTGCCCTCGGCGAGGGGCGTACCGACTGCGGTCGGGCAGTAGAAGGCGCCGATCCCGGCTCCTGCCGCGCGCAGCCGCTCGGCCAGGGTGCCCTGCGGAACGACCTCCAACTCGACCTTGCCGGCGGCGTACAGCTCGTCGAAGACGTAGGAGTCGACCTGCCGGGGGAAGGAGCAGATCACCTTGCGGACCTGGCCGGCCTTGAGGAGCGCGGCCAGTCCGACCTCGGCGTTGCCGGCGTTGTTGGACACGATGGTGAGGTCCTTCGCGCCCTGCCGGATCAGTCCGTCGATGAGGTCGAACGGCATGCCGGCCAGGCCGAACCCGCCGACGAGCACCGTCGAGCCGTCCTCGATTCCGGCGACGGCCTCGTCGACGGTCTCCAGGATCCGGGTACGGCTCACAGCGCCATCTCCGTGTTCTCCAGGACGACGGCCAGACCCTGGCCCACCCCGATACAGATCGCGGCGACTCCCCAGCGTTCACGGCGTTCTCGCAGCACCTTGGCGAGGGTGCCGAGGACGCGGCCGCCGCTGGCGCCGAGCGGGTGGCCGATCGCGATCGCGCCGCCCTTGGTGTTGACGATCTCCGGGGCGCGCAGACCCTGCGCGAGCCACGCGTCGACACAGACCAGGGACTGCACGGCGTACGCCTCGTTGAGCTCGACGGCCCCGACCTCGTCCCAGGTGATGCCGGCCCGTTTGAGGGCGATGCCGGCCGCCTCGACGGGGGCGTAGCCGAACGCCTGAGGCTCCAGTGCGAAGGCGCCCCTGCCTGCGATCCGCGCGATCGGGTCGAGGCCGATGGTGGTGGCGGCCTGCTCGCTGCCGAGCAGTACGGCGGAGGCTCCGTCGCTGAGTGGCGAGGCGTTGCCGGCGGTGATCGTCCCGTCGGGCCGGAAGGAGGGCTTGAGGCCGGCCAGTTTCTCGATACTGGTATCCGTACGGATGCCCTCGTCCCGGGTCAGGCCGATGCCCTCGGCGCGGATGACGAGGTCGTCGTAGAACCCCTCGTCCCAGGCTTGCGCGGCCAGTTGGTGAGAACGCAGGGCGAATTCGTCCTGACGCTCACGCGGGACGCCGTACTTCTCTCGCAGTTGCTCGTTGGCCTCGCCCAGCGAGACGGTCCACTCCTTCGGCATGTTCGGGTTGACCAGCCGCCAGCCGAGCGTGGTGGACACCAGCGCCTGGTTACCCGCGGGGTAGCCGCGGCCGGGCTTGGGCAGTACCCAGGGGGCGCGGGTCATCGACTCGACGCCGCCGGTGAGCACGACGGAGGCGTCACCGGTCTCGATGACGCGCGACGCGATCATCGCGGCGTCGAGCGAGGAGCCGCAGAGCCGGTTGACGGTGGTGCCGGGTACCGAGACGGGGACCCCGGCGAGCAGCGCCGCCATCCGGCCCACGTTGCGGTTCTCCTCGCCGGCGCCGTTGGCGTTGCCCCAGACGACCTCGCCGATCCGGGACGGGTCGAGTCCGGGGGCCTTGAGGATCAGCTGCTGGATGACCAGTGCCGCGAGATCGTCGGGCCGCTCCTCCGCGAGCCCGCCGCGGAACCGTCCGAACGGCGTGCGCACGGCCGCGTAGACGAAGGCGCTCATGACGCCTCTTCGGGGGCTAGGACGATGTCGAACCTGACGCGCGCCCAGTCGCTCTCCACCACGCAGCCGTCCGGCGTCGGTGTGCCCGCGAGCCGCTGCACGAAGTCCTTGACCAGGGAGGCCTTGACGCCGAAGACGCTGTCGCGGTCGAGGAGTTCGTCGCCGCGGACGAAGATATGGGTGACCAGGCGGCGGGCGCCCGGGGCGGTCACCATGAAGTGCAGGTGCGCGGCGCGCAGCGGGGAGCGGCCGACGGCCTGGAGGAGTTGTCCGACGGGGCCGTCGTGCGGGATCGGGTACGGCGTCGGCGTGATCGCCCAGAAGCGGTAGCCGCCGTCCTCGTCGGTGAAGAGGTGGGCGCGTGCGGCGGTGCGGTCGTCGTCGTACTGCACGTCGTAGAAGCCGTCGTCGTCGGCCTCCCAGACCTCGATGCGGGCGCCGGGGACGGGCTTGCCGTCGGTGTCGCGGACGGTGCCCTCGACCCAGCAGGGCTGGCCCTTGGCGCCGAAGGAGATGTCGCCGCCGTTGTCGATGCGGGGTGAGTTCTCGACGAAGAACGGGCCGAAGACGGTGGCCTCGGTGGCGTCGCCGACCGCCTCGTTGTTGACCGTGATGGTCTGCATCGAAGCACCCAGGACGTCGGACAGGAGGATGAACTCCTGCCGTTTGTCGTCGGTGATGCGGCCGACGGCGGTGAGGAACTCGATGGCCTTGTTCCACTCGGCTTCGGTCAGTCTCACCTCGCGCACGAAGGCGTGCAGGTGCGTCACGAGCGAGCGCATGATCTCGTCGAGACGCGGGTCCTCGCACGTGTCGAACGAGCGCAGCACTCGCTGGAGGAGATCCTCCTCACGGGACCGCTGCTCGGCGGAGACCTCATGGTCGATGGTCATCGCAGTTCATTCCTTGGTGTCGGAGGCCGATGAGGAGAGCCCACCAGCGAATTCAGCGGTCAGCCGCGCGGGTAGAACGGCGGCAGGGTGGCGTCCACGTTGATCCAGGTCGCCTTGGGCTCGGTGTACTCCCGCATCGCTTCGAAGCCCATCTCCCGGCCGTACCCGGAGACTCCCATCCCGCCGAACGGCGAACCCGGGTTGACCCGCTTGTAGGAGTTCACCCACACCATTCCGGCGCGCAGTTCGCGGGCGACCCTGTGTGCCCGGGAGAGGTCCTTGGTCCACAGGCCGCCGCCGAGTCCGTAGGCGACACCGTTGGCGATCTGCAGGGCCTCTTCGTCGGATTTGAAGGTGTGGACGACCATGAAGGGGCCGAACACTTCCTCCTGGGCCACGCGCGCGTCGGGGCGCGTCTCCACGATGGTCGGCTGGACGTAGTAGCCGTCGGCGAGCGTCGCGTCGCCGGGTTTCCCGCCGCCGGCCAGGACGGTGCCGCCCTCCTGCCCCGCCACCTCCAGGTAGGAGATCACGCGGTCGAGGTGCAGCTTCGAGGTGAGCGGACCCATCTCGGTGGTCCGTTCCTTCGGGTCGCCGATCCTGATCGAGCCGGCGAGGGTGACCAGCCGGTCGAGGAACTCGTCCTTGACCGACTCGTGCACGATGAGCCGGCTCGCGGCGATGCAGGCCTGGCCCTGGTTGTGGAAGATGCCGAAGGCGGTGCCGTTGACGGCCGCCGTCAGGTCAGCGTCGGCGAAGACGACGTTGGCGCCCTTGCCGCCGAGTTCGAGGTGGACCTGCTTCAGCGTCTCTGCGGCGCCCTTGGCGATCTGCTTGCCGACGTTGGTGCTGCCGGTGAAGGAGATCTTGGCGATGTCGGGGTGGTCGACGATCCGCTGTCCCGCGGTCTGGCCGTAGCCGGGCACCATGTTGATGACTCCCGGCGGGAATCCCACTTCGGCGGCGAGTTCCGCGACGCGCAGTGCGGACAGCGGGGTGATCTCCGACGGCTTCATCACGACGCAGTTGCCGGCGGCGAGCGCCGGTGCCAGCTTCCAGCCGACGAACATGACCGGGAAGTTCCAGGGGACGATCTGTCCGATGACCCCCAGCGGTTCGGGGACCACGTAGTCGAGGAAGCCCGCTTCGACGGGGACGACCGTGCCCTGGAACTTGTCGGCCATGCCGCCGAAGTAGCGGAAGGTCGCCGCCGTCCGCTGCACGTCGAGGCCGAAGGTGTCACGCAGCGGATGACCGGTGTCGCGGGTCTCCAGCAGTGCGAGGTTCTCGGCATCGGCCTCGATCGCGTCCGCGAGCTTCAGCAGCAACCGGCCCCTGTCGGCCGCCGGCAGGTGGCTCCAGCCGTGGAACGCCTTCCTGGCGGCGGCCACGGCGCGGTCCACATCCTCCTGCTTGGCCTCGGCGACCGATGCGAGGACCGATCCGTCGTGCGGGTCGATCGTGTCGAAGGTGGCTCCGTCGGCGGCGTCAACGAAGTCGCCGCCGATGAACAGTCTGGTCTGCATGGTGATTCTCGAAGCCCCTTCGTCGTAGGCGTCGTAGGCGTCCGGTGTGGAGGAGGCGGCCGCTGAGAGGCCTGCTGGATCAGAAGTCGACCGGGTAGGTCGGTGCCTGTCCCGAGGCGATGGCCTCCGGGATCTTGGAGGAGTTGTTCTCCCAGACCAGCAGCATCGACCGCTTCGGCGAGTAGCCCTGGTGGCGGATGTCGGCGGGCATCGCGGAGACGTCGCCGGCCTTCATGACCACGCGGGAGCGCACGGCGCCGGTGTCGCGGTCCTCGACCTCCCAGGTGATCTGGTCCGAGAGCTGGACGAACCACTCGACCCGGTCGTTGCCGTGGATGATCGGGAGGATGTACTCCTCGGTGGTCGGGCAGGCCAGGGAGTCCTTGCAGACGCTGACCACCGACGGGTTCCACGTCACGTCGGAGCGGGACAGGTAGGCGAACAGGCTGAACGCGGCGACCTGGTCCTCGAAGCCGGGCTCGGCCTCGACGACCGGCTCGGACTGGTCGACGTCGGCGAACATCCGGTTGACCGGGTAGCCCGACTCGTCGGTGCGGGGCTGCTGGTCGCCCGGCACCCCCACCATGCGCTCGGCCGTGACCCGCTGCCGGGTGACGGCGGCCTCGTTGTCGCCGTTCTTGACGCCGAACGCCGAGCCGGTCTCGTGCGGCGACGCGAAGGGATCGAACGACTGGTTCGTCCAGTCCGAGAGTATGGCGGTGAACGTCTCACGGATGACCGGCGTCTCGATGTTCTCGCTGTAGTCGAGTTCGGCCTTGCGGTAGGAGTCGTTGTAGCGGCCGGCGAAGATGTCGACACGGCCGTAGTGGTTCACGGTGCCGAAGACGCCGTCGAAGTTGACGATGCCGTAGAAGAAGTCCCACGCCACGTCGCGCTGCAGCGCGCGCAGGAACGCGTCGGCGCTCATGATGTGGCTGCCGGTCGGCCAGGTGATGTAGACGAAGAACTCGTCCCGGCGGAACGAGAACTCACCGAGCTTGAACTCGTGGTAGCCGTCGGCGTTCACGCCCGCGGAGCGGTCGACGTCGATCTGAACAGTCATCGCTGTGCCCTTTCGCTGGGGTCGCTGAAGTCGGTGGGGACGGTCAGACGGTCTGGCAGATGTCGGCCCAGCGGTACTGGGTGAGCGCGCCGCCGATGGTCTGCATCAGCAGCACGCCGGGGTCGCCGTCCTTGACGAAGCGGTACGCCGCGCCCTTCGGCAGCAGCGCCTGGTGGCCGCGCTTGAGGTGGATGCGGCCCATCTTGGGGCCGACCGGCTCGCCCTCGACGAGCATCGCGCCCTCGACGTCGTCGGACGCGACCGGAGCCTCGAGCTTGACCAGCTCCACGAGGACCTCGCCGCCGGCGTCGTCCATGCAGATGGCGAACTCGTCGTGGGAGGCCGTGTACCAGGGTGAGGTCCCCTCGGCGCGGACGGTTTCGAGGACGTACTCCCAGTTCTTGGCGACCGCGACGCGGTCCCAGGCCGCCGTCTTCGAGGCGACCTCGTAGATGTTGGAGAACGCGTAGTGGCGCGCGTCATCGGCGACGAGCTCGACGCCGCCCTTCTCGTACGCCGACAGCGACGCGAACTTCGTCGGGTAGCTGGCGTGCTGGACCGCACCTCCGGGGGCGGGCCTGGTTGTGGTCATCTCGTCTGCTCCTCACGTTGTTCGTGCTCCGTGGACCGGCGTGCGGCGGACCGCAATTCCCGCGCTCCGACTGCGAGTTTCAAGGAGCGATCGGGCCCGCGACAGCGTCTGCGCCGTATGTGGCGGATATCCGAAGTCGGGACTAACCGGGCTCTGAGCCGGCGTAGAAGACGGTCGGCGGCGGCGCGGTCCGGGCCGTCGACGGCGGGGCGTCGAGCAGTTCCGGGGTGGCCCCGACGACCAGGGCACGGATCTGCGCGAGGACGTCGGCGACATCCCGCTCCAGCGGCACGTCGAGTACCAGGTCGTCGGCCCCGGCACGGGCCAGCGCGAGCACCTGTTCCTGGGCCTGCTCGAAGGTTCCGAAGATCCCGACGAGCCGGGGGTGCCGGTCGCCGGCGAAGCGCGGTTCGAGGTCGGCGCGGGCGACCGCCTCGTTCATGGTCCGGCCGATCGAGATCGGGACGGCGACCTGTACCGGCCGGGGGGCGTCCTCGGCGTCAAGTCGCGCCCGTGCCGCCGTCACCGACGCGGGGTCGTTGACCCGTACGACACCGGCCGTCTCGCCGGGCGCGTCGATCACGACGAGGGCCGGGGCGGCGGCCTGGACGAGCCACTCCAGCAGCTCCGACGACGGCACCTCGGCCAGGTGCACGGTGGCGAATCCAAGTCGGCCGGCCATGGTGGCGATACTGGTCGCGGTGGCAGCGGGCAGGCCGGGCGGCAGCGTGATCCCCACGCTGAGCAGTTGTCGGGTCACGGGTCCTCCTCGTGGTGTGGGTGGTTCACAGGATCTGGGCGACCGCGGCCGTCAGCTGCCGGATCGTCGAGACCTCGAACGCGCCGGTGCAGCGAGCCGCGTACTCCGTGGCACGGGAATCGAGGGTGTCCCACTCGGCGCGGGGCTCTGGGTTGAGCCAGTAGAGCCGCCGAGCGCGGTGGCGCAGCTCGGCGATGACGGCGGTGGCGGGTTCACGGTCGTGCGAGCGGGCGTCACCGGCGACGATCACGGTGGTCTTCGCGGTGACCGCGGAGCCCGAGGTGGCCAGGAACGTGGTCAGCGCGCGGGCGTAGTCGCTGCGGCCGTCCTTCGCCACGAGGCCTCGCTTGGCCAGCAGGTGGTGCGGGTCGATCACACCGGGGCTCGCCTCAAGCAACTCGGTGATCTCGACGACGCCGTCGATGAACACGAAGGAACGGACCCGGCGGAACTCCTCGTGCAGGGCATGCAGCAGCGTGAGGGTGAACGGCGCGAACTGGGCGGTGGAGCCCGACACGTCGCACAGCAGCACCAGGTCCGGCTTGGTCGGCCGTCGGCGCCGGAGTACCGGGGCGGCCGGTACGCCGCCGTAGCCCATCGACGCGCGGATGGTGCGGCGCATGTCGACCCCCGAACCGCCGCGGCGGCGCAGCGCGCCGAGCTTCGCGGCGAGGTGGCGGGCGAGCGGCCGCATCACCATTCGCATGGCGGCCAGTTCGTCAGCGCCGGCGCGCAGCAGCGGCCGGTCCTGAAGGTCCTCCAGCTGCTGGGCCGCGACGCCGTCGCCCTCGCGCAGCCGCCCGGACAGCATGTCGGTGAGCCGTCGGCTCATCTGCTCCATCGCGGCCCGGGCCTCGGCGGCGCCGACACCCCGGTCGAACCCGGTGCCGTCACGGTCCGACTCGAGGTAACGCCGGTAGAGGTCAGGCACGTTCATGCGACGCAGCACACGTTGGGCGTGGTGCCCCGCCGACCGGCCGTCGTCGTGGTCGCCGCCGAACCGGTCGATCGCCTCGTCGAGAGCGTGGCCGATGCCGTCGGGGTCGTCCTCCCGCAGCGCCCGCACGACGGAGTCGAGCAGCTGCTCCTCCTCGTCATCGGCGCTGCCCAACGCGGCCGACGGCGCGGCGGGCGGGTCGTCGGAGCGCGGGCGGTACGGCGGGAGAACCGCCTCGAACGCCCGCCGGAACAGCACGTCGTGCGAGACGTCCTTGACCAGGGTCGCGCGGAGCGCGGAGCGCACCTTCGGGCGCGAGGTCAGGTCGGTGACTGCCAAGGCCGACACCGCGTCGAGTACTTCGCTGGTCGACACCGGTACGCCGCCGGCCCGCAATCGGCTCACCAGGGCGATCACCAGCAGCGGCCCCACGTCGCTCAGGCGCGGTTCGTCGTCGCCCTGCACGGGCGTCTCCACCGTTGTCACTGGGACGTCCTCAGGCCGGGCGGGCGGCGAGGTGGAGCCGCTCACGGACCGTGACCTTGTCCTGGTCGTTCTTGAGTACGACGCCGAGGGTCTGCTGCGCCACGGCGTCGCCGAGTTCGTGGTGGCCCAGGACGGAAATCGCCCGCGCCCAGTCGATGGTCTCCGCGACGCTGGGCGGCTTGCGGAGGTCGAGCGCCCGCATCGCGCGCACCGCTTTCACGATCTGCCCCACGAGATCCTCGGCGACCTCCGGCACCCGGCTGCGTACGATGGCTCGCTCGCGGTTGGCGTCCGGGTACTCCACCTGAGCGTGCAGGCAGCGGCGGCGCAGCGCCTCGGACAAGTCGCGGGTGGCGTTGGAGGTGAGGACGACGAACGGCCGCTGGACGGCGGTGATCGTGCCCAGTTCCGGGATGCTCACCTGGTAGTCGCTGAGCAGCTCAAGGAGCAGCCCCTCGACCTCGACGTCGGCCTTGTCGGTCTCGTCGATCAGCAGCACCAGCGGACCCGTGTGCCGGATCGCCGCGAGCAGCGGCCGCTCCAGGAGGAACTCCTCGCTGAATATGTCGTCATGCAGTGCGTCCCAGGCCTGGCCCTGGTCATCGGCCGCCTGGGCCGACTGGATGCGCAGAAGCTGCTTGCGGTAGTTCCACTCGTACAGCGCCCGCGCCTCGTCCAGCCCCTCGTAGCACTGCAACCGCACCAGCGCGGCACCCGTGCCGGCGGCGACCGCCTTGGCCAGTTCGGTCTTGCCGGTGCCTGCCGGGCCTTCGAGCAGCAGTGGCTTGCCCAGGGCGTCGCCGAGGAAGACGACCGTCGCCAGCTCCTCGTCCACGAGATAACCGGTGCTCGCCAAGGAGTCGCGCGCGTGCTCGACGGAGGAGAAGAAGGCCATGGGGTGTCTCTCTTTCGGGACGTGTCGGTCCGGGTGCTCAGTGGTCGGCGGGCGCCGGCACGATGCCGGAGGCCGTTTGAGACCGGGTGTCGTCGATGACCCGCCCGTTCGTCGTGAGGGTGGTGCCGACCCGCTGACGTTCGAGGTCACGGACCATGGAGCTCTTGCCTCCGAACGCCGACGCCGGAGCTCAGCAGCACGTCTTCGCACTCGAAGATGTGGCCCTCACCGGCCGCCTGCCCGGACGAGGTCTGGGTCATCAGGGCGCCTCCCCGCCCAGGCCGCGTACAGGAGCGCGGCGATGTCGACGGCCGTGACCGGCTCCGGGTTCGAGGGCGGGACGACGGCGGTGATTTCCTCGACTGCGGCTGGGATGTCGCTCCACTGCATGCCGTAGTCGCGCAGCGCGCGGGGGGCACCGAGCGTCTGGCGCAGGTGTTGCAGGCCTTCGAGCGCCGTCGCTGTCCCGAACGCGTTGGCCAGCCGGGCTTCGGCCTGGGGAGCGCTGGGCGCGTTGAGGGCGAGCACGTACGGCAGCACCGTGGCATGCGTCTGGGCATGCGGGAGGTTGTACTTACCACCGAGGACGTGGCAGATCTTGTGGTGGAGGCCGGACCCGGCCGAGGCGAACGCCGTGGCGGCGAGGTAGGCGCCGTAGAGCGCGTTCTCGATCCCGGCGAGGTCACCCGGATCCCGCGCCACCCTGGGCAGACCCTCATTGAGGGCCCGCGCGCCCTCGGTCGCGTAGACGGCGTTGATCGGGTCGGCCCTCGGCGCCCACAAGGAGTCCACGCAGTGGGCGAGCGCGTTGAGTCCGCTCGAGACGGACATCGCGGCGGACAGCGTGCGCAGGAGCGTCGCGTCGTACACGATCGCGCGCGGCAGCACCCTGGGGTCGACGCCGGTCGTCTTCCGGCCGGCTTCCGTCAGCCCCCAGACGGCGGTGGCCTCGCTGCCGGCGTACGTCGTCGGTACGGCCACGGTCGGCAGGCCGGTCGTCAACGCCACGGCTTTGGCCAGGCCGGTGGCCGACCCGCCCCCTACGGAGACGACCGCGTCGGCCTGATGGGCGAGGGCTGCGGCGCGGGCCCGCTCGGCGACCTCGACGGGCACGTGCATGACGACTTCGTCGAACCGCAGGGCCGTCGGCAACCCGGAGGCGATCTGGTCGACCGCTTCCCCGGCGTGCGCCGCGATCACCATCACCCGCTGGGCGCCGAGCAACTCGACCTCGGCCTTGACGCCACCGGCGGCGTCGCCGGTGGCGAACCGCACGCGCTGGGGCAACAACTCATGGACGAAGTGCATACGGCGAGTCTCACAATCGTGCAGGGCCTCACCAAGGCCACGGGTGGTTGATGGCAGAAATGCGAACTCGTCGTGCGACGGCCGTCACCCGCTTGCCAAGCCGGGCGACGGGATCGACAGGTAAACCTCGGACCGAGCACATGGCCGACCAGAGGCGAACTGGTCGGCGGAGCCGACGGTGATCAAGCCGGCCACGATGCCGACTCTGGCGAACGGTCCGGAGGAGCGATCGCGGGGGTCCGCCGAGCGAAGGCCGCGACCGGATCGCCTGAGTGGATGTCATTGGCCACCAGGTCCCTGCGCGTGCCCCGGACCTTGCCCCTGCCCCGATTCGGCAGAGGACGCGTCCGGAGAGGACACGGTCGGGAGTTGGGCAGCGAGTCGGCTGAGCAGCTGCTCGGTGCGCGCATCGCCGTCCCAGATGCCTTGAGTGCGGGAGGTGGCGAGTCGTGCGCGCAGACCTCGCACCATGTCGGCGGCCTCGTCGAGACCGTCCGCGTCGATCCGGTCGCTGATGTCGGACAGCCGGTGCCGCACCTCCGCGGCCAACCCCGGTTCGGTGGGCGCGGCCGGGCCCTCCAGCCGGTCGGTGATCTCGTCGACCAGCTCCGACAGCCCCGTCGCCGTCGTGGTCGGTGTCGCTTGTGCGGAGGCCGCAGCGGAGGCAGATGCCGTGGCTGACGAATGGGTCGTGTCGGACCGGGATGAGGCGGTGCCGTCCATGATGACGGCGAGTCCGCCCGCGGAGGCGGCCAGCGTGAGCGCGCCGACCGCGGCCAGGCTCCACCGTCCGCGTTCTCTCCAGCGCAGGTACACGTGGCGCAATCGCTGCACGAAGGCCTTCGGAGGCGGGCCCAGAGGCCGGGTGCCCGGTGGCGGCCGGGTGTCCGACAGGGCCCCTGTGACAGCCAACGGCTCGGTGGGACTCGTCCGTTGGCTGGCACAGCGCGCCAGGAGTGCGGCGGTGTGCTCGGCGTCGGCCGGGCGATCGGCAGGGTCCTTGGCCAGGAGGGCGTGCACGACCTCCGCAAGCTGCGGGTCGGTCTCGGGGTTGACGTCCGTGATGGGTTCGGGTGGCTGGTAGCAGTGCTGGAACAGGGTCCGGGCGACGTTGTCGGCCCGGAAGGGAGGGTGCCCGGCCAACGCCTCATAGAGCACACAGCCGAGTGCATACAGGTCGCTTGCCGGAGTGGCCGGGCGTCCCAAGGCCCGCTCAGGCGCGATGTAGGGGACCGTCCCTATCAGGGCGCTGGTGCTGGTCAGAGCGGTGGCCGTGTCATCGGCCAGGACGGCTATGCCGAAGTCGGCGACCTTGACCGTGCCGCTGTCTGCGGCCAGCAGCAGGTTGGCGGGCTTGACGTCGCGGTGGATCACCCCGGCGGCATGGGCGGCGGCCAACGCGTGGGCGGTCCTGGCCCCGATGCCCGCGACCCGCTCCGCCGGCAGCGGCCCGTGCTCGCGCAACAGCTCGTCGAGGCTCCGGCCCTCCACCAGTTCCATGACCATGAACAGCCGGCCGTCGGACTCCTGCCCGACATCGAAGACCGCCACGATGCCCGGGTGGGACAACCGGGCGGCCGCCCGCGCCTCCCGGATGAATCGCTCAGCCGCGGTGGCGTCCGCGGCCGGAGCTGCCAGGACCTTCACCGCCACGCGGCGGCCCAGGGTCTCGTCTTGTGCTTCCCAGACCTGCCCCATGCCGCCAGTGCCCAAGAGCCGTCCCAGGACGTAGCGTTCTTCCAGCAGATCGAGTCGCACCCCTCGCACCCTTCATCGCCGTGGACATGCAGCTGCCGGCATCCGCATTCCTCGCACGCCCCGGGCAAGTCGACGGCCGCCGCGGCGTTCGGTCGGTCGGTCCAACGGCTTTCATCGCGAACCACCACCGCGAACCCCGGCACCCGGGCATCGGGCCGCCCCCGCAGGCACCACTGCCGCCGAGGAGTTCAGTGACCAGCGGGTCCACCCTTGCCGGGGCAAACGCCCGCCACTCCGCACCTTTGGTCCACCGGCTCGACATCTGCCGAGGGTGGGTGCCGACGGGCGCCGCCCGACCGTCGTCAGGACGCGCTGACGATGCCGGTGAGCCTGTCCAGCTCGGTCTCCCGGCTCTTGGTGACGCGCTGCGTCCACTCGTCGCTGTGCATGGTGTCAGCGGTCAGCACCACGCGCACGCCGTCGTCGGTCGGCCGAAGCTCGACCACGGTGACGAAGTCGTACGGCTCGACCGCGGGGTCGTGCACGAAGGTGGACGACGCGGAGTAGGCGAGCCGAGTGGTCGGCACGACCTCGGTGTATGTCTTGCGGGACTCGATGACCAGTGGCAGGTTGTTCGCCTTCGCGAACTCCAGTTCCTTCGGGTCGGTCACGGTCATCGTGTAGCGGAGCTCACCGCCCACACGCAGATCGAGCTCCTGCACCTCAAGGGTGAAGCCGTCCATCGCCCACCACTGCGCGAGGCCCTCGCCGGTGGTCAGCAGCTCCCAGATGCGTTCGGCGGACGTGGGGTAGGTGCGCTCCAGACGGATCTTTTCCGCGGATGCCGACATGGCGTTCTCTCCAGTGTTAGTCGTATCGGGTGACGTCGCACACCACACGTCGCCGCGGTGGCGTGGGATGACGTCGGTGTCTAGGAGTGAGTGCGCGAAACACCGAAGGCGTCGCCGGGGGCTGCCGTTCAGGACCTCGGCCCCCGGCGACGCCTGGCCACTCACCGGGGCAGGCTGCCTCCTGCCGTAAGTGGTGCTCAGATCGCCGCCAGCTCGGGGATGTTGAAGCGAGCCGCCAGGTAGGCGCCCTCGGAGAGCGGCGTCTTGGTGTAGACGTTGGTGCGCGCCATCGACATGTCGCGGTAGTAGCGCTGGATGCGCGAGCCGTTGCGCGCGCCCTCGCTGCTTCCGGAGGTGCTGAAGAGGAGCTCGACCGCCTCCCAGAGCAGGTCGAAGGTCACCTCGTGGGTGATCAGGTCGAGCTTGGCGATCTCGGTCGACCAAGCGCCGCTCTCGCCCTCGGCGATGGCGTCCTGGCAGGCCGACTGGTAGCGCTCGGCCCCGCTCAGCAGGGTGGCGTGCGCGGCCTCGATCTTGGCGATCGCCTTGCAGTACGCCTTCTGGTACTCGGGTGCCATGACCCGGGGCTGCGGCTTGGGGCCGAACGTCTTCTTGTTGATCAGCAGGTCCTCGTACTCGTCCTGCGCGGCCAGGGCCGCACCCGTGAGGACCGCGGCGAGTTCCATGCCGCCGTATCCGCGGGGGATGCAGGCGAGGGTGGGGTTGCCGTGCAGGACGTAGCCGGGCGAGGTGGCACCCTTCGGCAGTTCGTTCATGCCGGCGCCGAAGATCATCGAGTGGTCGGGGACGAAGCCGTCGACGATGCGGATGCTGTTCGATCCGCTGCCCCTCATGCCCAGGACGCTGTCGGCCCAGCCGGGCAGCAGCTCCCACTGGTCCCGCGCGATGACGAACTGGCCCACCGGGTGCGGCGCGTCGTCGGCGAGGAGGCGCGCGCCGAGGATGGCGTGGGTCGAGTAGGGGGCGCCGGAGCAGTAGTTCCACTTGCCGTTGACTTTCCAGCCGCCGGGGACCCGCTCGGCCGTGCCTTCCGGCATCGGACGGTACGGCGCGGCGAAGTGCCCGTCCTCACCGAAGGCGGCGATCTGGGCCTCCTCACCGAAGAAGCCGGAGATGTGCATCTGGTGTCCGGCCGCCAGCGTGAGACACCAGCCGGTGCCCGGGCAGCCCCGCGCGATCTCGATCATCACACGGAGGAAGTCCTTGACGCCGAGCTCGAAGCCGCCCCAGCGCTTAGGCTGCATGATCCGGTAGAAACCGGCCTGCTTGAAGAGCTCGTGCATCTCCGGGGAGTACGTACCCCGTTCCTCCACGGCGGCCTGCTCCTCACGGAGCCGCGGGCGGAGCTCGATGGCACGGGCTATCAGGTCCTCCACCGTGACATCGGTCTCGGGCGGCTTGATGAAGGTGTCGGGGGTAGTGGTCACGGGATGTTCCCTTCGTCCTGAGGGGTGGTGCGGGTGGGGGTTTCTTGCGGGCGCGGCGGCCGACGGTGACCGCCCTGGAGGTGTCCGCCTAGGCGGCGAACCGCCCGTACTTGCCCTGGAAGAACACGAGCGGGGCGCTGTCCGTCCTGGCTTCGATGTCAAGGACCCTGGCCACGACGATGGTGTGGTCGCCGGCGTCGTGTTCCTCTTCGATCTGCACATCGATCCATGCGACCGCGTCGTCGATGCCGGGGCCGCCGACCCGCCGGTGCCAGGAGACATCGCGGAACCGGTCCGCCATCCTGCCCGCGAACTGGCGGCAGGTCTGCTCGTGGTGGTCGGCCATGACGTTCACGCAGAAGCGTCCCGACTTCCGCAGGTCCGGCCACGTCGACGAGGACCGGGCCGGGCACACAAGGATGAGCGGCGGGTCGAGCGAAACGGACGTCACCGAGTTCATCGCCATGCCGACCGGCCCGGTCTCTCCGTACGCCGTCACGATCGTGACTCCGGTGGGCAGGTGCCCGAGAACAGTGCGGAATACCTCGGCGGAGATCGCGGGTGCGGTCTGGGTCGGTGGCATGCCTCGATCGAGCATCGTCGGCTCCTTGTCTGCAACTGCCTTTGTTGCCGTCTGATGAAACAGAATCAGACGATTGCCAGCACTGTCAATGTCAGACATTTGAAAACCCACCAAGGGTCCGACTGTGACTGCGGAGCCTCCGCGCGCCCGTCAGGAGACCGGGTCGCCCTCCACCGTTTCCCCGAAGTAGGAGATGTGCGCGGCCATGATCCGGCCGGCGGCGTCCGGGTCACCGGCGGCGATCGCGGCCACCAGCGCCCGGTGCTGGTCATGAATGGCAGCCAGCGCGTCCGCTCCGCTGTCGACGTACTTGACGGGAGCCGTGGGTGCGCTTCCGCGCTGGGCGCGCGCGAGCCCGGTGAAGAGTGCAAGGAGCACACGGTTCCCGCCGGCGGCCGCGACCCGGCCGTGGAACTCCAGGTCGAAGGCGGCGAAGCTGGGATCGTCCGGATCGAGTTCGGGTTCCACCTGGAGCAGTCGCTCCAGCTCGGCGAGCTGGTCGCGGGTGCGGTTCTCGGCTGCCAGCCTGGCGGCCGGCACCTCGAGGATCTGGCGCACGTACTCGATTTCCGTCAGGGTGATCCTGCCGAGCCGGAGGATCGTGTCCATCGAGACGGACAGGTCGGCGGCCAGCGACTCATGGTCGACCTTCTGGACGAAGCTTCCGCCGGCCGAGCCCTGCTGCTTCGAGATGAGGCCGTCCGCCGCGAGCGAGCGCAGCGCCTCGCGGATCGTGGCCCTGCTGACCTTGAACTCGGTGGCCAGCTGCGTCTCACTGGGCAGCCTCTGCCCGGGCTTGAGGACGGACGACATGATCGCCTCGCGCAGCTGCTGCTCGACCTGCTCGCGAGGACGGCTGATCGGTTCAGCTTTAAACGCCATGAACAAAATCTAGCAGTCACGACTGACTGTTCGTTCCAGACCATATCTGTCATGTCCCGGTGAACTACACACTCGTCCGGGCGCCAAGCGCCTGCCCGAGCCTGCCTCCGGGTAGCCGACGGACGACTCCGGGACCGGCGCCATGGACGCTCGGTCACCGCGAACGCTATTGCTAGACATACCCCGATGACGATGATATGTCTGACGTATGACAGTCAGTGTTCCTCGGCCGAAGGTATTCACGACCGACTCGGCGGGCCCTGACCGCGTCGGAGCCTGGGAGGCGCACAACGCGGCTCAGCTGATCGCGTTGCGATGCGAAGCGCCGCACGGGACCGACTTCGACGCTGCCGAGGTCAACATGGAGCTGGGCGGTTCTCACATCGCCCGCGTCAGCGGGACCAGACACATGGTGAGCCGTACCGAGAACCTGATCGAGTCCGATCCGGTCGACGCGCTGGCCGTGTACGCGACGCTGCGCGGCGAGGCCGTGCTGGAGTACGCGGGCCGCAAGCGAGTCCTCCATCCCGGCGAGATCCTGGTCTGCGATGCCGACCGGCCGCTCGTCCGGGGCTTCGGCCACGGCTTGGAGGAACTGGCGGTCAGAGTCCCGAAGGACGTCATCCGCACCGTCTGCGGCCTGGACTCGCTCGGCGAACCCCTTGTCATGGATGCCCGCACCGACGGCTACGCCCGGGCGCTGGTACGCCTGGTGGGCAGTGCGGTAGGGGGCAGGATGCCTGTGCCACCTGACGAGCAGGCCCTGGTCGAGCTCGTCTGCGTGCTCGCCATCGGCGACCGGGCCGGCCAGGCCCTCCGCCACAGGGCGGCCGCTCGCGCCTACATCGCGGAGCACCTCCACGATCCCTCGCTGTCCGCGGTCAGGGTGGCCGCCGCGGTCGGCGTCAGCGAGCGGACACTGTCACGCGTCTTTGCAGTCGGCGGTGCGAGCGTGCCGCAGCAAATACTGGATCGCCGTCTTGACGTCGCCTACGCGTTGTTGAAGGCTCGACCAGGATTCACAACTGCGGAGACTTCGGCACATTGCGGGTTCCGTTCGTTCCCGTACTTCAGTCAGACCTTCCAGAGGCGCTTCGGCATGACCGCCGGGGAGGTCCGGCGTTCGGCGCACGGTAACCACGCTGCCGACACCCGCTGCACACCGCTCACCGGCCGTGACGGCGACGGCTTCTGAAATCCGCCAAACAGGTCAGGTCGCTTGGATCTCGGGGTGCGCTCCATGACTCTCTGAGCTCACGACGTGAGCGACACCGCGGCCTCAGTGCCACGGCATCCAGGTCCTCGAAGGAGCGGTCCATGTCTCTCAATCAACCCATCCACACCGGCGGGTCCAGCGAACTCGAAGGCAGCCCGAGGCAGTGGTTCGCCGCCATCGCGGTGCTCGTCCTGCTCACCGAGCAGACCGCACTGGGACTGTCCCTCATAGCCCCGGCACTCGGCCAACTCGCGACGAAGTACCACACCACGCAGATCGCGTGGATGATCACGATCTTCATGCTCGCCGGTGCGGTCCTCACACCCCTGCTCGGCAAGATCGGCGACCGGGTCGGCAAGAAGCGGGTCCTGGTGATCACCGCCCTGGTGGGTACCGCGGGGTCCGTCATCTGTGCGCTGGCCTCGAACTACGGAACCGTGCTGATGGGGCGTGCGCTGATGGGCAGCGCGGCCGCGTTCCTGCCGCTGACCTACTCACTGGTGCGTGACGTCTTCCCTGAGAAGTACCGGAACCTGAGTATCGGCATCGCCACCAACGGCGCGGGCGTGGTCACGATCCTCGGCCCCTTCCTGGCCGGCTTCCTCATCGACCAGATCGCCCCCGAGGCCGTCTTCTGGTTCATGGCGGCTCTCTCCCTGGCGGGCGCGGTCGGGACCATCCTCATAGTTCCCGAGAGCGAGACCCGCAACCGGTCGGCCTTCGACGTACCCGGCATCATCAGCCTCGCGGTCGGCCTGCTCGCCCTCATGTACGGAATCACCAACCTGACCGCATGGGGCGTCCTGAGCGCGCGCTCGCTGACCTTCGTCGGCGGCGGCCTCGTCGTCCTCGTCGCCTGGTGGATGTGGGAGCTGCGCGCCGCGGAGCCGTTCATCGATCCCCGGCTCCTGAGCAGCCGCCCGATGTGGACCGTCATCCTGGGCTACAGCCTCATCTGCTCGGGCATGGTGGTCGCCACGAGCTACCTGCCGACGATGCTGCAGACGCCTCGTAGCCTCGGGGGCGACTACGGGTTCGGTCTCGACGCGACAGGCGTGGCCGTCTACTGCATCCTCGGCGGCATCGCCACCGTGGCCGTCGGCGTAGGTGTCGGCGTGGCCTCCAGGCGTTACGGGTTCCGTCCCTTCCTGCTGCTGTCGGGTGTCTTCATCATCGCCGCCTCGCTGGTGCTGGCGTTCCTGCACACCGAGTCGTGGATGCCCATCCTCGGATTCGGGCTCGTCGGGGTGGCGTCGATGTCCTACGTGGCCGGGGCCGGCCTCATGATGCAGCTGACGCCGGAGAAGAGCCGTGGAGTGTCCGCCGGCATGCTGGCCGCGATCCAGGGCGTGATCGGCAGTACCGTCCTCCAGGTGGCCGGGCTGGTGCTGAGCAACCACGTGCGTGCGACTCCGGGCGCCGGTCCGGGACCGCTGGTCTACAGCACCAGCGGGTGGGTCCTGACCTTCGGTGTCGGCGCCGTCGCCGGCCTCATCGGCCTGGCCATCGCCACGCTGGTTCCGAAGCCCCAGAAGCAGGCCGAGCCCGCGACCGGGGCGGAAGGCCCGCTGCGGGCGACAGCCGGTGCCTGACCTGTGAACTTGCGAGTCAGACGGACACATCCGCCGAGCGAGCGTTGAACTGAAGTACTGACCAGCCCTGGAGCGGATGAGCTGCCGGAACCGCCACACCCCCGCAGCGGCCGGCGCGCTCATCCGCTCCTCGCGTGCGTGTTCAGCCGGCGCCGGTCCGGCCACATTCGAGCGTCACAGCACTCGGCCGATCCGACGCTGCCGGGGCCGAACCTTCCAGGGCCTCGGCCTACGATCTGTTGCCCATCAGGCACTTTTTGCTCATCAAGCAAAACTTGCAGAGTGTGCAAGAATATAGCATGAGCCCCGCTGAGACCCTCCGCGAGCGCCGGCGTCGCGAGACGCGGACCGAGATCCACTCGACGGCACTGCGCCTGGCCCAGGAGCACGGCTTCGACAAGATCACCGTGGAGATGATCAGCGTCGGGGCCGGCGTGTCGCCTCGCACGTTCTTCAACTACTTCCCGAGCAAGGAGGAAGCCGTCGTCCAGGGCCCGTCCGCCCTTCCGCAGTCGATCGTGGACGACTTCGTGGCGCTCGGTCCCGCGCACCCGAGGGATGTCCTGGCCGACCTGATCCGCCTGCTGACGCGAGACATCGCCGAATCCCACCCCAGTCGCGAGGAGTTCCGCGCCGTCTTCCGGCTCTCGCGCGAACACGGCCATCCAGGCGGCGTTGCTGACGCGGTTCGACCGCTTCCAGCTCTCCGTCGCCGAAGCGGTCGCCCAGCGTCTCGGCCAGCGCCCGGACGACGAGATACCGAGCCTGATCGGCGCCCTGGGACTGGCCGCGGTGCGCGTCGGCCTGGAGCGCTGGACGGCCGACGACTCCCCCGAGCGGGACGCGTCGGCCACTCCCTACGTGGAGCGCTCGCTCACCCTCCTGCAGACCTTCCTCACCACCTGAGGCCGCGGCGGCCCGACGAACGCTCGCCTCCCCCGCGCCACCGTGCTGGTCGCCGACTGGGGCGGCACCGAGTACGCGTGGAGCAGCCCGGTCATCCTCGGACTGGCCGCCGTGGCGCTTGCCGCCTGGGCCCTGTTCTTCTACTCCCAGAGCCGCGTCGCCGAACCGATCATCCCGCTCCGCCTGTTCCGCAGCCGGATCTTCAACATCGCCACCCTCATCGGCATGATCACGGTCGGCGTCGGGATGTTCGCGGTCGTCAGCTACATGCCGACCTACCTGCAGATGGTCTACGGCCTCAGCGCCACCGTGTCCGGCGTGATGCTGCTGCCCCTGGTGCTCGGTCTGATGGGTACGAGCATCGCCTCCGGCCGGTGGATGAGCCGCAACGGCCGCTACAAGCTCTACCCGATCATCGGCTCAGCCACCGTGGCCGTCACCTTCCTGCTGCTGTCGACCCTCGACGCCGGTTCGTCGGAAGCCGTGCTGTGCGGGTACCTCTTCCTGCTGGGACTGGGCCTGGGCCTGCTGATCCAGACGCTGGTCCTCGCCGTGCAGAACGCCTTCCCGGTCAGTGACGTGGGCACCGCGACCTCCTCGAACAACTTCTTCCGGGAGATCGGCGCGACCCTCGGCATCGCCACCGTCGGCGCGATCTTCACCAGCCGACTGGCCGACCAACTCGCCTCCCGCCTGACCTCGAGTGACCTCAGGTCGATCGGCGGTGCCGATTCCCTCACTCCGGCGCTCGTCAACTCCCTGCCGGACCATCTCCATGACGCGGTGGTCGCGGCCTACCAGCATGCCCTCACACCGGTTTTCGCGTACCTGGTGCCGGTGCTGCTTATCGGCCTGGTACTCGCCTTCGTGCTTCCCGAGAAGCGCATCGCCGACCACGAGCGGAACGAGGGCGAGCACAAGGCCCCCGACACGCACTCCGCAGACCGCAGACCGAAGGTGCCGACGGCCGACTGACACACCATCGGCGTCAGCATTCACCGCTCCGAAAGCGTGCCGGAACGCGTGACGGCAGCCGATGTGACAAACCGAGCCGGCCCCCGACCCTACTGAGCCGCCGACATCGAGGCCCCGGTCAAGCGCACCCGTGTCGAGGGCAGCCAGGCCGTGACCGTCTCGGCCACTCCCGTAGGCGACAACACGGGCGCGGCCAGCACCGCAGTCGAGGACGCCGGGAAGAGGGTCGACCTGCCGTCGGGTGTCACCTACTCCATGGGCGGTGTCACCTCCAGCCAGGACGGTGCCTTCTCCGCACTCATCCTGGCGATGGTTGCGACGATCGCGCTCGTCTTCATGGTGCTCGTGGCGGTCTTCCGCAGCATGCGGCAGGCACTGGTGCTGCCGCTGTCCGTGCCGTTCGCCTTCACCGGCGCGTTCCTGCTGAGCGCGGTGACCGGTACGCCGCTCGGCGTCGCCGCGCTCATCGGCCTGCTGTTGCTCATCGTGGCTCTGTTCACGAAAACCGGGTGCTGGCACAGATCTTGGGAAGTCGTCGCAGAGCGTCACCTCAGTGTTCGATTGCGAGGAGACCGGTTCGCGTGAGACCGCGTACGCCTTGTCGTCCGACGATCGGAATTGACGCTCCTTCAGGTATCTGCCGGCGGCTGCTGGGGTCGATTGTTGACCGTGATGGTGCTGGTCATGCAGACAGATGCACCGTTCTGGGACTCGCTGGTGTTCGCCGGGATCGACGATGTGGACGTCGAGGCGGTTACGGCCGCGTTCGGCACAGTCGAGGTGATGGCGAGAGGCCGCGAGGTGGGGCGGCATGTCCGGACTGTGGCCGCTTCTCGGCCGCGGACTGCCCGCGCCGGACGTTCGCCGAGCCGTTCTCCCGATTGGCCGCCCCGCACGCACGGTTCACCACGCGGCTCAACCACGCCCTGGGGCGAGTGGGGCTCGCGCTGGCCGGGCGGGCCGGCGCTCGGCTGGCTGCCCAGCTGGGCTTCGGCGTGGGACGGATGACCTTGATACGCAGGGTCATGGCATTGCCCGATCCACGGTTCAGCACGCCGCGTGTGCTGGGCGTGGACGACTTCGCGATCCGTCGCGGCCAGACCTACTCCACCGTCTTGACCAGCGTCGAAGACCATCGCGTGGTCAATGTGCTCCCGACCCGCGAAGCCGGGCCACTGGCCGCCTGGCTGATCCAGCACCCAGGCGTGGAGATCATTTGCCGGGACCGAGCCGACGCATACGCCGAGGGCGCCCGCCGCGGTGCCCCCGACGCTCTGCAGGTCGCAGACCGGTTCCATCTGTGGCAGGGCCTCGGCCGAGCCGTTGAGACCTGCGTCGCCGCCCACCGCGAGTGCCTGCGCAACCCGTCGCCCACCGGCACGCTGCCAGGCGCGACCCGTCCCGACCCCAGTCGGCCGCAGGACGACTCGGCGCCCGTCGGTCGGCGGGGCGAACGAAAGAAGGCAGCACATGCCCTGGTCCATGAGCTCCTCGCCCAAGGCCACCCACGCCGGGCGATCGCCCGGCACCTGGGCTGGGGTCTCAACACCGTCCTCCGGTACGCGAACGCCGCACGCTGGCAGGACACCATCCGCGAGAACCGCCCCCGGCCCAGCAGACTGAACCCCTACAAGCCCTACCTGGAGCGGCGATTCGCCGAGGGATGCACCAGCGTCACCCGTCTGCACGGCGAACTCATTGCCGCCAACGCGCCCGTCACCTACCAGATGGTCCGCGCCCACATCGCGGCCCTCCGCAGGACTCCGGCCGACGCGGCACCGCGACCGCCGACGGTGCGGCAGGTGACCGGCTGGCTCACCCGACACCCCACAACCCTGAACGGGGAAGACAGGGCCGGCCTGAAGGAGGTCCTGGCCCGATGCCCCGAACTGGACCAGGCCGCCGGACACGTCCGCGACTTTGGCGAGATTCTCACCGACCGCCTCGGCTCCACACTCCTCACCTGGATCGACGCAGTCGACGCCAGCCAGCTGCCCGGCCTCACCGGCTTCGCACTGCACCTGCACCGAGACTTCGACGCCGTGACAGCCGGGCTCGCCCTGGACTGGAACTCGGGCAGCATCGAGGGTGCCGTGAACCGCATCAAGAAGATCAAGAGGCAGCTCTACGGCCGAGCCGGAACTGGTGGGCACGTTAGAGGTCAGAGTTCGGTCGTCCAGATCCCGACAGGGTGCTCACTCGGGGGCAGCCACAACTGAGGCTGGGAGTCCCGATGCCTCGCCCCAGCCTGTTCTTCCCAGTGAAAGCGGTCATCCGCGTCGGGCCACACGGCTTGCAGCACAGGGAAAGGAGGCCGCCGGTAGAACCCGATGGCCCGCCCGAAGAAGGTCCGGTACCAGCGGAGATCGACCTGCCTGAACGCGACTTGCTGACCGTCGACAATGTCGGCATGGCTCTGACCGCCAGCCAGTACAGCGCCCGCGGCGGATTTCGCTCCGAGCCTGTTGAGCATGCGGTGCATGTCATGGATATCGAGTCCGAACATGGCGAGCTCAGGTGCGCCGTGAGTGTGTGACAGGCCGATCGTGTAGGCGAATCCGGGACCGATCTCGTCCTCAGGAACCATCACGACATGCCATCCGTGCCGCTGCACGTTCTCGATGATCGTCAGATCCATGCGGTCCGCTTTGTCTCGGTCGCCGTAGTCATGGCAGAGGACGCAGCGGCATGGGAACGGATCAGCAGTCATACGCGGAGGCTACGAGGTGAGTGCTCGAGTCGGACAGCCGGGCTCGTGACCACCCGAGGCCCGCGCAGAAGCCGGGGCGCAGATGAGTCTCGCCTGGCAGGAGGCGCCGATCACAACCGACAGCGGAATGAACCTCGGCAGCCCGTATCCGCAAGATCGATCAGACGCCGCCCGGGCCGCCTGTTTCGACATGATGCGCCGTCAACTCTGAAAGCAGCAGCCGATCATGGTGTCAACTATCCCTCTTTTGTGCCAACTAAAAATCCTCGTCACAACACCAACCATCCCCCTCTACAGCCCCACGATCTGGTTCCACCGCTTGGCGAACTCGACCCGTTCCGTCGACGTGATGTCGCGGGCGATGGCGAGGCGCTTGCGCATGGCCGTGTTCGGGAAGATCAGGGGGTTGTCGGCGAGGGCGGCGGTGTCCTTGTCCTTGGAGTCGGCGAGGACCTGCTGGGCGGCCGGGACGGGGCAGACGTAGTTGACCCAGGCGGCCAGTTCGGCGGCCACCTCGGGGTCGTAGTAGTAGTCGACGAGGCGTTCGGCGTTGGCCTTGTGGTCGGCCCGGTCCGGGATCATCAGGGAGTCCGACCAGAGTTCCGCGCCCTCCTCGGGGACGAGGAAGCGGATGTCGGGGTTGTCGGCCTGGAGCTGGATGACGTCGCCGGAGTAGGCCTGGCAGGCCAGGACATCCCCGCTGACCAGGTCCTTGGTGTAGTCGTTGCCGGTGAAGCGGCGGATCTGGCCCCGGTCGACCTGCCGCTGCACCTCGTCGCAGACGTCGTGGAAGTCGTCGGCCGTCCACTTGGTGATGTCCACGCCGTTGCCCTGCATGAGCAGTGCGAACGCCTCGTCGAGGCCGGAGAGCAGGGTCACCCGGCCCTTGAGGTCGCTCGACCACAGATCCTTGACGTGCCGGATCTCGCGTCCGAGCTTCCTGCGGTTGTACGCGATGCCGGTGATGCCCGACTGCCACGGCACGGTGGAGAGGCGGCCCGGGTCGAAGGCGGGCGAGCGGAGCAGCGGGTCCAGGTACTTCGCCACGTTCGGCTGCTGGGCGCGGTCCATCTTCTGGACCCAGCCCAGGCGGACGAACCGGGCGCACATCCAGTCGCTGATGACGATCAGGTCCCGGCCGGTGGACTGGTGGTTCATCAGCGCGGGGCTGATCTTGCCGAAGAACTCGTCGTTGTCGTTGATCTCCTCGATGTAGTCGACGGAGATCCCGGTGCGCTTCTCGAAGGCGTCGAGGGTGGGCCGCTTGTTCGGGTTGTCGTCGTCCACGTCGATGTAGAGCGGCCAGTTCGCGAAGACCAGTCTGTGGTCCGTGGCGGACGCGTCGGTGACGGCGCGGTCGCCGGCCTTGACGTAGGCGGCGGGCACCCCGCAGCCGGCCAGCGCGCCGAGCGCGGCGGTGCCGCCGAGCGCGCGCAGCAGGGAGCGACGGGAGAGCGCGGGCGTCTGAGCAGAGGTCTGGGGCACACCTGAAGGATGTCGCGCCAGCCGGTTGCCGGGCAATCGACGCTGCGTCGAGCCGCTTGACGCGGACCGGACACCTTGTCGATGACCCATGTCAACAGCGGGTTACCTGGGCGGTCGCCGGCGGTAGGGCCAGCTCGACGGTGAGTCCTCCCGTGGGGTGCGTGTGCGCCCGTACCCGGCCGCCGTGGGCCGCGACGACCGCCGCCGCGATGGACATCCCGAGGCCGAGACCGTCCTGATGGGGGCCCCTCCCGCGCGAGCGTGTTCGAGCGTGGGGGAGCACCCGGTCCTCCGCGCCGAGCCGCCGGAACGGCTGGAACAGCTCCGCCGCCCGGTCCGCCGGGATCACCGGCCCGCTGTTGGCGATCCGCAGCCCCGGCCGCCCGGCCGCGTCCACCCCCGTCCACACCCGCACCCAGCCGCCCTCCGGGAGGTTGTGCCGTACGGCGTTGTCGGTGAGGTTGACGACGAGCCGTTCGATGAGCTGCGGATCCCCGTACACGGGCGCGTGTTCGAGCCGCGCCGCCAGCCGTACGCCGGCGTGCGGGAGCCACGCCTGTACGACCTGCGCCAGGTCGACCAACTCCCGCCGCTCCGGACCGCGCTGACTGCGGGCCAGGGTCAGCAGCGCGTCGATGAGCCGCTCCTGCTCCTGCCCGGCCGCCCGCACCCGCAGCAGAGCGGCCCGCAACGCGTCCACGGAGGCGGCGGGGTCGGCGAGAGTGACGTCGACGACCGCCTGCTGGAGCGTGAGCGGGGTGCGCAGCTCGTGCGAGGCGTTGGCGACGAACCGCTTCTGGGCCTCGAACGCGCCCTCCAGCCGGGCGAGTACACCGTCGATGGTGTCCGCCATCGCCTTCAGCTCGTCCCCCGGTCCGGTCACCGCGAGCCGTTCGTGCAGGTTGTCGGCGGAGATCCGGCGGGCGGCGGCGGTCATGGTGCGCAGCGGCGCCAGTACCCGCCCGGCCATCAGCCAGCCCAGGGCGACCGACAGGACGACCATCACGGCGAACGCGACACCGGCCTCGATGAGGAGCTGCCGCATCTGGTCCGCGCGGACGGCCTCGGCGAACGCGCTGACGGACGGCGCGGCCGGCGCGCCGGTTGCCGAGGAGTCCCCGTCGAGTACCGGACCGTCGCCGCTCCCGCCGGAGGCAAAGGTCTCGCCGCCCTCCGCGCTCGCGGCGAGGAAGTAGGTGAACCCCAGCAGCAGCGCACCGGCCACCGTGAACAGGGCGCTGTAGAGGAGGGTGAGACGCCAGCGGATGCCGCGCGGACGCCAGGAGACCCACGGGATGCGGCCGTTCATCGGATCCGGTACCCCGCCCGCTCCACCGTCTCGATCAACGGCGGCGCCCCCAGCTTGCGCCTGAGCCTGCTGACCGTCACCTTCACGGTCTGGCTGAACGGATCGGCGGCCTCGTCCCATGCCCGCTCCAGCAGTTCCTCGGCCGACACGACGGTTCCCTGCGCGCCCAGCAGCAGTTCGAGCACGGCGAACTCCTTGGGGCTGAGCGCCAGTCGGAGTCCGCCCCGGGTCGCCTCCCGCCGTGCCGGGTCGAGCTGTAGCTCGCCGCGAACCAGAACCGGCGGCAACGCGGGCTGCGCACGCCGAGCCAACGCCCGTATGCGGGCCACGAGTTCGGCGAACGCGAACGGCTTGGGCAGATAGTCGTCGGCGCCGAGCCCGAGCCCCGCGACCCGGTCGGCCACCGTCCCGGACGCCGTCAGCATCAGCACCCGCGCCCGGCTGCGCCCCTCGGTGAGGGTCCGGCACACCTGGTCGCCGTGCAACCCGGGCAGATCGCGATCCAGTACGACGACGTCGTAACCGTTGATCTCGGCCCGCTCCAGCGCGGTCGGACCGTCGAAGGCCAGGTCGACCGCCATGCCCTCGCGGCGCAACCCGGCAGCCACGGTCTCGGCGAGCTCCTCGTGGTCCTCGGCCACCAGCACACGCATGCGGTCAGTGTGGCCGGTCTGCGGTTACAACGCGATAAGCCCGGCCGTTCCCGCGCCGTAACCGTCCCGCCGGTTGCCTGGAGTCCGTCAGCACAACAGTGCGAACACCACGACAACCACGGAGGAACCCATGCGTGCACCGGCAACCCGGCCGCGACGGATCGTCATCGGCATCGCCGTCGTATCGGCCGCCGCGCTCGGCACGGTCAGCGCGTCGGCCGCGCAGTCGCCCACCCCCGGCCACTCGGGCGGCGGCCACCCGGGCAGGGGAGGAGCCTCCCTCGCCGTCTCCTACCGGCCCACCGAGAACGCCCCCGCCGACGTGAACGCGGTCAACGACGACTTCGCCAGCTGCATGCGCGCGCACGGTGAGCCGGCGGTCCCCGTCTTCCACGCCACCAGGAACGCCGCCGGCAAGGTGACCCTGGAGGTGCAGGGGGGACCCGACAAGAACGGGGCCACCCCGAACCCGAAGTCGTTCCAGAAGGCCCTCAGGTCCTGCGCGCCGACCCTCAAGGACGTCGGCATCACCCTCTCGACCGACGTCGACGAACCGCCGGCGCTGCCGTAGCCCGGCGAGGGCACCGAGGGGGAACGACGCGGCCCCGGACGGAACTCGATCCGCCCGGGGCCGCGTCGCATGCCGTGGGAACTACGCGTCCAGCGACGTCATCACGTGCTTGATCCGCGTGTAGTCGTCGAACCCGTACGCCGACAGGTCCTTGCCGTACCCGGACTTCTTGAACCCGCCGTGCGGCATCTCCGCGACCAGCGGAATGTGCGTGTTGATCCACACGCAGCCGAAGTCCAGCCGCTTGGACATCCGCATGGCGCGCCCGTGGTCCTTGGTCCACACCGAGGACGCGAGGGCGTACTCGACGCCGTTGGCCCACTCCACGGCCTGGTCCTCGTCCGTGAAGGACTGGACGGTGATGACCGGTCCGAAGACCTCGTTCTGGATGATCTCGTCGTCCTGCTTGAGGCCGGAGACGACGGTCGGCGCGTAGAAGTACCCCTTGTCACCGACCCGCTGCCCGCCGGTCTCGACCTTGGCGTGGGCGGGAAGCCGCTCGATGAAGCCGGCGACCTGCTTGAGCTGGTTCGGGTTGTTCAGCGGCCCGTACAGCACGTCCTCGTCGTCCGGCTGGCCCGTCTTCGTCTCGGCGGCGGCCTTCGCGAGCGCCGCGACGAACTCGTCGTGGATCGACTCCTGCACCAGCACCCGCGTCGCCGCCGTACAGTCCTGCCCGGCGTTGAAGAAGCCCGCGACGGAGATGTCCTCGACGGCCTTGGCGATGTCCGTGTCCTCGAAGACGACGACCGGCGCCTTGCCGCCCAGCTCCAGGTGGACCCGCTTGACGTCCTTGGCCGCGGACTCGGCGACCGAGATGCCGGCCCGCACGGAACCGGTGATGGAGGCCATCGCCGGGGTCGGGTGCTCGACCATCCGCCGGCCGGTCTCGCGGTCGCCGGTGACGACGTTGAAGACGCCCTTCGGCAGGATCCCGCCGACGATGTCCGCGATCAGGACGGTCGACGCCGGGGTGGTGTCCGACGGCTTCAGGACCACCGTGTTGCCCGCGGCGATCGCCGGGGCGAACTTCCACACGGCCATCATCATCGGGTAGTTCCACGGCGCGACCTGCGCGCAGACACCGACCGGCTCGCGGCGGATGATGGAGGTCATCCCCTCCATGTACTCGCCGGCCGACCGGCCCTCCAGCATCCGGGCCGCGCCCGCGAAGAACCGGATCTGGTCGACCATCGGCGGGATCTCCTCGGAGCGGGTGAGCCCGGTCGGCTTGCCGGTGTTCTCCACCTCCGCCGCGATGAGTTCCTCGGCCCGCTCCTCGAACGCGTCCGCGATCTTCAGCAGGGCCTTCTGCCGCTCGGCGGGCGTGGTGTCGCGCCAGCCCGGGAAGGCCGCGGCCGCGGCCGCCATCGCGGCGTCGACGTCGGCCGCCCCGGACAGCGGGGCCGTCGCGTACGCCTCGCCGGTCGCGGGGTTGACCACCTCGGTGGTCCGTCCGTCGGCGGCGTCCCGGAACTCACCGGCGATGTAGTTCTGTAGTTTGCGCAGCCGACCCAGCTCGGTACTCACTGCCGGCCCTCCAAGTTCGGGTGTCCAATCACTGAGACACCCACAGTAATCCGAGATCCCACGTTTTCAACACCCCCACGGCCGCCACGTCTGCGAAATCCGCAATCCACGACACCTCAAACAACGAATTTCATCGATACGGCCTTGCGGAACCGTCGAGACGTCGTGCACAGTGAGGTCGTGGCCAGTCGAAGCGCAGACCAGAGGGACTCGTCCCGCGAGTCCAGGAACGGCACCCCCCAGTTGGACGCCGTTTCCCTCGCCATCATCCAGCAGCTCCAGGAGGACGGCCGCCGTCCGTACGCCGCGATCGGCAAGGCCGTGGGCCTGTCCGAGGCGGCCGTGCGCCAGCGCGTCCAGAAGCTGCTGGACCAGGGCGTGATGCAGATCGTCGCCGTCACGGACCCGCTCACCGTGGGCTTCCGCCGGCAGGCGATGGTCGGCGTCAACGTCGAGGGTGATGTCGAGTCGATAGCCGACGCGCTGACGGCCATGTCGGAAGTCGAGTACGTGGTGATGACCGCGGGCTCGTTCGACATCCTCGCGGAGATCGTCTGCGAGGACGACGACCACCTGCTGGACGTCATCAACAAACGCATCCGGGCGCTGCCCGGCGTGCGCTCCACCGAAAGCTTCGTCTATCTGAAGCTGAAGAAGCAGACCTACATGTGGGGAACCCGATAACCGTGACCCAGAAGGACCTCAGCCGCACCGCGTACGACCACCTGTGGATGCACTTCACCCGCATGTCCTCGTACGAGAACTCCCCCGTCCCGACCATCGTCCGGGGCGAGGGCACCTACATCTACGACGACAAGGGCAAGCGCTACCTCGACGGTCTCGCCGGTCTGTTCGTGGTCCAGGCCGGTCACGGCCGCACGGAGCTCGCCGAGACCGCCTTCAAGCAGGCCCAGGAGCTGGCGTTCTTCCCGGTGTGGTCGTACGCCCACCCGAAGGCCGTCGAGCTGGCCGAGCGCCTCGCCGACCACGCCCCGGGCGACCTGAACAAGGTCTTCTTCACCACCGGCGGCGGCGAGGCCGTAGAGACCGCCTGGAAGCTCGCCAAGCAGTACTTCAAGCTGGTCGGCAAGCCCACCAAGTACAAGGTCATCTCCCGCGCGGTCGCCTACCACGGCACCCCGCAGGGCGCCCTGTCCATCACCGGCCTGCCGGGCCTCAAGGCCCCCTTCGAGCCGCTGGTCCCCGGCGCGCACAAGGTGCCGAACACCAACATCTACCGCGCCCCGCTCTTCGGCGACGACCCGGAGGCCTTCGGCCGCTGGGCCGCCGACCAGATCGAGCAGCAGATCCTCTTCGAGGGCCCCGACACCGTCGCCGCGGTCTTCCTGGAGCCGGTCCAGAACGCGGGCGGCTGCTTCCCGCCCCCGCCCGGCTACTTCCAGCGGGTCCGCGAGATCTGCGACCAGTACGACGTGCTGCTCGTCTCCGACGAGGTCATCTGCGCCTTCGGCCGCCTGGGCACGATGTTCGCCTGCGACAAGTTCGGCTACGTCCCGGACATGATCACCTGCGCCAAGGGCATGACCTCGGGCTACTCCCCGATCGGCGCCTGCATCATCTCCGACAAGCTCGCCGAGCCGTTCTACAAGGGCGACAACACCTTCCTGCACGGCTACACCTTCGGCGGCCACCCGGTCTCCGCGGCGGTCGGCCTCGCCAACCTCGACCTGTTCGAGCGCGAGAACCTCAACCAGCACGTCCTGGACAACGAGGGCGCCTTCCTCTCCACCCTGCAGAAGCTGCACGACCTGCCGATCGTCGGCGACGTCCGCGGCAACGGCTTCTTCTACGGCATCGAGCTCGTCAAGGACAAGGCCACCAAGGAGTCCTTCAACGACGAGGAGACCGAGCGCGTCCTGTACGGCTACCTCTCCAAGGCCCTGTTCGAGAACGGCCTGTACTGCCGTGCCGACGACCGCGGCGACCCGGTCGTCCAGCTCGCCCCGCCGCTGATCTCCAACCAGGAGACCTTCGACGAGATCGAGCAGATCCTGCGCGCCACCCTCTCGGAGGCGTGGACGAAGCTCTGATCAAACCCTGATCAGCATCAGATCACCTGCCCAGCGGTCTGATCCGGCCCCGGCGCCGTCCGTTCGAGTGAGAACGACGGCCCGGGGCCGTGTGCTGTCCGGGCTCCGCCCCCGACCTGCCTAGCGTGCACGTGACCGATCGGCCCAGCCTTCGTTCCCCCGGACGTGGGAAGGCACGGCAAAACGGATCAGAACCGAGGTGTACGCCCATGGAGGCCCCGCCGGACAACGACGTGCTGTGGGCACGCTCCCTGCACTTCCGCCACCAGGACGGCTCACCCGGGATCACGGGCATCTCGCTCGGTGTGCGGGAGGGTGAGATCCTCGCCGTGAGCGGTCCGCGCGGCAGCGGCAAGACGACGCTGCTGAGATGCCTGGCCGGCCTGGTCCCGGCGCAGGGCGGCGAGGTCTGGTTCAACAGCAAGGCCGTGCACCGGATGGGCCCGTTCGCCCGTGAACGGCTGCGTCGCGACCGCTTCGGCTGGATCGACCCGGCCCCGACGCTCGTCCCCGAGCTGAACGTCTGGGAGAACACCGCGCTGCCCCTGATGCTGCGCGGCACCAGCAGGCGCCGGGCCAAGGTGGCCGCGCTGGAGTGGCTGGAGCGCCTCGACGTCGGCGACAAGGCCCGCAAGCACCCGGCCGAGCTCCAGCAGGCCGAACGCCAGCGCGTCTCCATCGCCCGCGCCCTCGCCCCCGCGCCCACGGTCCTCTTCGCGGACGAGCCGACGGCACCACTGCACCGCGCCGACCGCGCCCACGTGCTGCGCACGCTCACCACGGCGGCCCGCTCGCACGGCATCACGGTGGTCCTCGCCACGCACGACGCGGAGACGGCGGCCCTCGCCGACCGCAAGGTCGCGCTCCTCGACGGCCGCCGGGTGCACACGGTCCACCTCCCGCCGGTCCCCGAAGCGGAAGGCCGGGCCGAGTGCTCGCTCTCCGTCTGACCCGCGCCGCCCGCCCGGCCGTCCACCTGCGCCGCCTCCTGGTGGCCGCGGCGGCGGCGGGCACGGGCTTCCTCCTCCTCTCCGCCCTCGGCTACGCGCTGACCCACCCGAGCCACTCCACGGCGGCGCTCCTGCGCCTGTCCTGGTGCGCGATCCCGCTCGCCACCACGGTGTACCTCGCGGTCGCGGTGGCCCGCACCGACCCCGGCGCCAGGCCGCGCACCGGACTGTCGGCCTTCGGCCTGGGCCCGGCCCGCCTGATGGCGATCGCCGCCCTCAACACGGCCCTCGCCTGCACCCTGGGCTCCCTGCTGGCCCTCCTGGTCTTCCTCCACCTGCGCGGCGACCTCACGGGCATGCCGTTCGACGGCGCGGCGAAGGACTTCCTGGCGGCGAACAGGTCCCTGCCCGTCCCCGCGGCCCTGACCCTCCTGACCATCCCCCCGCTCCTCGCCTCCACGACGGTCGCACTGACCCTCCGCCCCCGCGACCTGCCCCACCCCGCCACCCGCTCCCGCATCTACGGCCGCTTCGGCGCCTACAACAGAACAGCGAAGCCCGAATCCTTCGGCACCTACGGCCGCTTCGGCGCCCGCTTCTTCCGCGGCCCTGCTCCCCACACCCAGCCCGCGGACGACACCGAGCCCCCCGTCCAGCCCGCGGACGACGCCCCACCACCCTCGCAACCCGCGGGCAGTCGTGCCGCTGGGGTGGTACGGGTGGGCACTGGGGGTCCCCCCTCTGGGGGAGGCACCCTGCCAGCGCCGGCAAGCGACACCCCGCCCACCCCGGCCCCAGCACACGGCACCCAGGCACCCGACCTCCCCGCCACCCCACCCCCAGGCCTCCCCTGGGGCGTCGCCGTCCTCGCCGCAGGCCTCGCCGTGGAGTCCTACGCCGGCCTCACCGAGACCACCCCCCGCACCGCCCTCCCCGGCGGCCTCGCCGTAGGCCCCGTCGGCGTCCTCGCCGGCTGGTCCCTCACCGCCCTCGGCCTGATCCTCGCCGCCCCCGGCCTCACCCACCTCTGCGGCCGCCTCCTCCAGTCCGTCCGCCCCGGTGCCCGCCGCCTCCTCGCCGGCCGCGTCCTGATGACGGAGGCCACCCGCCTCGGCCGCCCCCTCGGCGTGGTCTGCGCGGTGGCGTCGGCGGCCTTCGCGGCCATCGCCCTCTCCGGCGACGACGGCAGCGCCCCCGCCTTCGGCCCCCTCACGGCTCTCGGCGGCCTGCTGGTGACGGGCTGCACGGTCGCCACCCTCCTCACCGCCGCCGTGGAGGCCCGCGAGTCCCGCGCCGACACCACCGCGGCCCTGGTCCGCCTGGGCGCCCCGGCGACCATGCTGCGCAGCGCGGCGGCCCTGCGCGCCGGCGCCCTGCTCACCTTCTTCGGCCCCCTCACCCTCCTGATCGCCGAGCTCGCCGCACTCCCGCTCGCACGCTGAAAGGCCGTACGAACAGATCCGGACCCGGCGATGACTTTCGCCGGGTCCCCCGGTCTATCCCCGCGAACGGCACGACACCCGAGGGAGAGACCCCACATGTACCAGCAGATGATCTTCGTGAACCTGGCCACCGACGACGTCGCCGCGTCCCGGAAGTTCTTCACGGAGCTGGGCTATTCGATCAACCCCCAGTTCAGCGGCGACGACTGCTCCTGTGTCGTGATCAGCGACACGATCATCGCGATGCTGCTCAGCAAGCAGCGCTACGCCGACTTCACGAAGAAGGAGATCGCCGACTCGACGAAGACCAGCGAGGTACTGCTCTGCCTGAGCGCGGAGAGCCGCGAGAAGGTCGACGAGCTGGTGGCGAAGGCGGTCGCGGCCGGCGGCACGGCGAACGACGACGTCCAGGACCAGGGTTTCATGTACGGCCGTTCCTTCGAGGACCTCGACGGCCACTCCTGGGAGATCGTGTGGATGGACCCGGCGGCGGTCCAGGGCTGACGCCTAGAGTGGGCGGGTGCCTCCGACACCCGCCCAGCGCCCCGCCCCGCCGCATCCCGCCCAGTCCCGGCCCGCGCAGCCGCACCGCGCCGCCCGTGACCGGGAGATCGAGTCCCTCGCCGAGTTCGACGAGGTCGTCGCCGCGCACGGGACGCTTGCCCGGTACCGGCTCCAGGCCGTCGATCTGACGGACCGTACGGACGCCCTGCTGGCCACCGACACCACCGGTGCCGTCTTCCTCGGCTGCCCGATGTCCGCCGAGGCCGCCGCCCGGGTCGGCGCGTCCGGCGCCCTGGTGTTCCCGCCGGTCCCGGACCTCCCCTTCGACCCCTACCGCGCCTTCGTCTACACGCCCGGCGAGCTGTTCGAGTCGCTCGACGCGGGCTACGAGGCGACCCCGGACGCCCGTTCGTACGCCTGGTTCGAGCAGACCAAGGCGGACGGCGACATATTCGGCTCGATGCTGCGCTCGATCCACGACGACGCGGTCTCCGACGCGCTGGACGAACTCCTCGTCGGCGCCCGGGTGGTGGGCGTGATGGGCGGGCACGCGATGGCGCGCGGCACGGCGGAGTACGCCGGTGCCGCCCGGCTCGGCCGGGAGCTGGCGCGGGCCGGCTTCACGGTGGCGACCGGCGGCGGGCCGGGCGCGATGGAGGCGGCGAACCTCGGCGCGTACGCGGCGCCCTTCGACGACGTGATGCTCGACGAGGCCCTGGAACTCCTCGCCAAGGCACCGTCGTTCCGGCCGTCGGTCACCGACTGGGCGCGCGCCGCCGTCGAGGTCCGCGACCGCTGGCCGGACGGCGGCCCGTCGGTCGGCATCCCCACCTGGTTCTACGGCCACGAACCACCGAACGCCTTCGCCGCGCACATCGCGAAGTACTTCGCCAACGCCACCCGCGAGGACGGCCTGCTGGCCCGCTCCAACGCCGGTGTGGTGTTCCTGCCGGGTGCCGCCGGGACCGTACAGGAGATCTTCGACAACGCGACGCCCAACTACTACGAGTCACGGGGCGAGCCGACCCCGATGGTGCTCGTGAACGAGGCGCACTGGAGCGAGAAGCTGCCGGCCTGGCAGCTGCTGACCTCGCTCGCCGGGGAGCGCGCGATGGCGTCCCGTATCGCCCTCGTTGACCGGATCGAGCAAGCTTCACAGGCACTGAAACGCCTCGGTGATTAATAAGCGGGCAAAGTCAACGCACGTGGACCGCATATGCATTGACACTACTTATGGAGCGCTTATAGACCTGTGAGCCTCCCGGGGATGCTGATGCCTCACCTCACCGTTGCGTCAACTCCCCCCACTACCCCCCGCAGTTATGCACTCAGTAAGGACAAACGTGTCCATATCCCGCCGCAGCGCGCGCCGTTCCGTGCGCATCCTGGGTGTTGCCTCCGCGTCGGCCGCGCTGGTTCTGAGCTTCTCCAGCAGCGCTCTCGCGTGCAACATCAAAGAGTTCTCCGCCGAAGCCACCTGCGACGGCTCCAACGGTGTCATCACGGTGACCGATCAGGACGCCACTGGTACGCCGGCCACCATCACTGTCTTCCTGGAGACCAACGGCGCCGACGCCAAGCAGGTCGGCGACGAGCAGACCGTCAAGGGCTCCGCGAAGGGTACGCAGGTCACCTTCTCCGAGGACTGGGCGCCCGACGCGACGTACCGCGTCCACGTCAAGGTCGACAGTGGCAAGACCCAGATCGACACGGACATCACGCCGAACCTGACGACCCCGTCGACGGCGTGCAAGTCCGACGACAGCGCCAGCCCCTCCCCGTCGGAGTCGGCCACCCCGTCGCCGTCGGAGTCCGAGTCCACCCCGGCCGAGTCGGACTCCCCGACCCCGTCGGCCACGGACAGCAGCAGCACCGCCCCGGCGTCCACGTCGGACAACGCCCCGTCCCCGGCCGTCGGTGAGTCGAACCTCGCCGAGACCGGTGCCAACTCCAACACCGGCCTGATCGCCGGTATCGCCGCCGCGCTCGTGGCGGTCGGCGGTGGCGCGGTCTGGTTCGGCATGCGCCGTCGTGGCGCGCACAGCGCCAACTGACGCACCTCACGCTCGTACATCGTCGAGGCCCGTCCCCGTATCCCCGGGGGACGGGCCTTGGCCGTACCCGCGCCCGGTCAGTCCAGTACGACGGTCTCCGCCGCGTCGAACTCGACGCCCACCGCGTCCCCGGCCTCCGGTGCCTCCCGCAGCGCGCAGGCCGCCGCCAGACGGGGGGCGCCGCCGTCCCGGGGCTGGAGGTGGACGGTGACATGGGTGCCCTGGAAGGTGCGGGCGGCCACCGTGCAGGACAGCCCCGCGTCGACGCCGACCAGCCGTACGCCGGCCGGCCGTACGAGCAGCGTCCGCGTCCCCTGCCCGGAGCCCTCGGGCACCGGCACCTTCCCCCACGGCGTCACCGCGACCGTTCCCTCGACGGTCGCCGGGACCACGTTGTCGAAGCCGAGGAAGCGGGCCACGAACTCGTCCGCGGGCCGCTGCCAGACGTCGAGGGGCGTACCGGACTGGGCGATCCGCCCGTCCCGCATCACCACCACCCGGTCGGCCAGCGCGAACGCCTCGCCCTGGTCGTGCGTGACGGCGAGCACGGTGGTACCCAACCGCCCGAACAGCTCCCGGAGTTCGACCACGAGCCGCTCCCGCAGCGAGCGGTCGAGCTGCCCGAGGGGTTCGTCGAGCATCAGCAGCCGGGGCCGGGGCGCCAGCGCCCGGGCGAGCGCCACCCGCTGCTGCTCCCCGCCGGAGAGCCCGGCGACAGCCCGGCGGGCCGCACCCGGCAGCCCCACTAGCTCCAGCAACTCACCGACCCGCTCGGCCTGTTGTGCTTTCCCCTCGCCGCGCATCCGGAGCCCGAAGGACACGTTCCCGCCCACGTCCCGCTGCGGGAACAGCTGGTGGTCCTGGAACATCAGCCCGACCCCCCGCCGATGCGCGGGCACCCGGGCCTGGTCGTGCCCGTCGAGCAACACCCGCCCGGAGTCCATGGGTTGCAGCCCGGCCACCGCCCGCAGCAGCGTCGACTTGCCGCTTCCGCTCGGCCCGAGCACGCACACCACCTCCTGCTCGGCGACTTCGAGATCGACGGCGTCCAGCACGGCCCGCGCGCCGAACCGCACGGTGGCCGCGTCGAGAGTCAGCAGCATCAGAACTCCCCCGTCCGGTCGGTCCGCAGCCGCTCCAGGACCAGCAACGCCACCGCGCACACCACCATCAGAATCGTGGAAAGGGCCATCGCCTGGCCGTAGTTGAGATCACCGGGGCGGGACAGCAGCCGGGCCACGGCGACCGGCAGGGTCGGGTTGTCCGGCCGCGCGATGAACACCGTCGCGCCGAACTCCCCCAGCGACACCGCGAACCCGAACCCCGCCGCGATCAGCAGCGCCCGCCGCACCATCGGCAGGTCGACCTCCCGCCACACCCGCCACGGTGCGGCCCCGAGCACGGCCGCCGCCTCCCGCAGCCGCTCGTCCACGGCCCGGAGCACGGGCAGCATGGTCCGTACGACGAACGGGACGCCGACCAGCGCCTGGGCGAGCGGGACGAGGATCCAGGACTGGCGCAGATCCAGCGGCGGCTTGTCGAGCGCGATCAGGAAGCCGAAGCCGACGGTCACCGCGGACACCCCGAGCGGCAGCATCAGCAGCGCGTCGAACCCCCGCACCAGCCGCCCCGCGTCCCGCCGGGCCAGCGCGGCGGCCGCGAGTCCGCCGATCACCACCGCGATGGCGGTGGCCGCGACCGCGTACTCCAGGGAATTGACCACCGACTCGATCGGCGCGACCAGGAAGGTCCCGCCGTCCGAGTCGCCCAGAGCCCGGTAGTACCCGAACCCCCCGTCCAGCGACCGCCGCACCAGCACGGCCAGCGGCAGCACGAGCAGCACGGCGATGGTGGCCAGGACCCCGGCGAGCAGCGCCCACTGCCCGGCCCCGCGCGGCCGGCGTGCCGTCACCGACGGGTCCACCAGCCGCAGCGCGCTCTCCCGCCGCCGTACCGTCCACGCGTGCACGGCGAGGATCGCGCCGACCGCGGCGAACTGCACGATCGTCAGGACGGCGGCCGTGGAGAGGTCGAAGATCTCGGAGGTCTGCCGGTAGATCTCCACTTCGAGGGTGGAGAAGGTGGGCCCGCCGAGGATCTGCACCACGCCGAAGGAGGTGAAGGTGAACAGGAACACCATCAGCGCGGCGGCGGCCACGGCGGGCGCGAGCGCGGGCAGGGTGACCTTCCGCCAGGCGCCCAGCGGGGAGGCGCCGAGCATCCGGGCGGCCTCCTCCTGCCGGGGGTCCAGCTGGGCCCAGAGCCCGCCCACGGTCCGTACGACGACCGCGTAGTTGAAGAAGACGTGCGCCAGCAGGATCGCCCAGACAGTGGTGTCGAGCCGTACCCCCCACCACTCGTCCAGCAGCCCGCCCCGCCCGACGAGCGCGAGGAAGGCGGTCCCCACCACGACCGTCGGCAGCACGAAGGGAACCGTCACCACCGCCCGCAGCACCTGCTTGCCGGGGAAGTCGAGGCGGGCGAAGACATGGGCGGCGGGCAGCGCGGCCAGCAGGGTGAGCGCGGTGGAGGCGAGCGCCTGCCAGGTGGTGAACCAGAGCACGTGCCGGATGTCGGACTGGCCGAGGACGTCGGCGATCCGGCCGAACCGCCAGACCCCGTCGACCTTCAGGCCGCGCGTGACGATCGCCGCGACCGGCCAGGCGAAGAAGACGGCGAAGAACGCGACGGGCAGGGCCATCAGCCCGAGCCGCGCCGCGCTCCCCGAACGGCCCTTGTGCGGGGCTACTTCAGTACGAGTGACGTCCACGTCTTGACCCACTGGTCACGGTTGGCGGCGATCTTGTCGGGCGCCATGGTCTCGGGATCCTGGGCGGCGGGCCCGTACTCCGTGAACTCGGCGGGCACGCTCGCGCCCTTCACCACCGGGTACACGAACATGTTCAGCGGCATGTCCTCCTGGAACTCCCTGGAGACCAGGAAGTCGATGAGCGCCTTGCCGCCCTTGGTGTTCCCGGCGTTGCTCAGCAGTCCCGCGAACTCGATCTGCCGGAAACAGGTGCCGGTCGCGACGCCGGTGGGCGCGGTGCTCGGCTTCGGATCGGCGTAGATGACCTCGGCGGGCGGCGAGGAAGCGTACGACACGACGAGCGGCCGGTCGCCGCCCGCCTTCTTCCCGCCGGCCGAGCCGGAGAACTCCTCGTTGTAGGCCTGCTCCCAGCCGTCGACGACCTTGACGCCGTTGGCCTTGAGCTGCTTCCAGTAGCCCTGCCAGCCTCCCCCACTCTCGGCTTCGCTCGAGCGGGAGGTGCCCCCATCCCCGTACTGCGCCGCGGACCCGAGCAGGAAGCCGAGCCCCGGCGAGGAGGTGGACGCGTTCTCGGTGACGAGGAGGTTCTTGTACTGGGGCTTGACGAGGTCGGCGTACGACGTCGGCGGGGTCAGCTTGTGCTTGCTGAAGTACGCCTTGTCGTAGTTGACGCAGATGTCGCCGTAGTCGATGGGCGTGACCCGGTGCTCGGCCGCGTCGAGCTGGTACGCCGTACCGACCGTGTCGAGCCCCTTCGCCTCGTACGGCTGGAAGAGACCGTTGTCGAGGGCCCTGGAGAGCAGGGTGTTGTCGACGCCGAAGAAGACGTCGCCCTGCGGGTTGTCCTTGGTCAGGATCGCCTTGTTGACGGCCTGTCCGGCGTCGCCGTCCTTGAGGACCCTGACCTTGTAGCCGGACTGCTTCTCGAAGTCCTGGAGCACGTTCTTGGAGACGGCCCACGAGTCGTGGCTGACGAGGGTGACGGTCTTGGAGTCGGAGTCGGACCCGCTGTCCGACGACGAGCACGCGGACAGCGTCACGAGCCCGAGCCCGACCGCCGCGGCCACGATGGTTCTGGTGTGCCTGATGTGCACTGGTTCATTCCTCCTGGAGTTGACCAGGAAGAGACGCGGCCCTGCCCGCGGTGTGCGGGCAGGGCGCAACAGCTTGAGTGATGACCGAACTTCCTACCCAGAATGACCTGGGCGAGGTTCAGAGGGTCTGCGGCCCGGTTGCCGCACTCTCAGCGCTGTGGCGCTCCCCTGTCGGATTATGAAGATGTGTTGGCCAGATCCTACCGCTCGGTGTCCAGGGCGGTTACCTCTCGGTGGCCGCGAGCTGACCACAGGCCCCGTCGATCTCCTGGCCCCGGGTGTCCCGGACGGTGACCGGCACCCCGTGCGCCTCGATCGCCTCGACGAACGCCTTCTCGTCCTCCGGCCGCGACGCGGTCCACTTCGAACCCGGCGTCGGGTTCAGCGGGATGAGGTTGACGTGCACGGGCTTGCCCTTGAGCAGGCGCCCCAGCCGGTCCCCCCGCCAGGCCTGGTCGTTGATGTCGCGGATGAGCGCGTACTCGATGCTGAGCCGCCGCCCGCTCTTCTCGACGTACTCGAACCCGGCGTCGAGGACCTCGCGCACCTTCCACCGCGTGTTCACGGGGACGAGGGTGTCGCGCAGTTCGTCGTCGGGGGCGTGCAGCGAGATCGCGAGCCGGCACTTGAAGCCCTCGTCGGCGAACCGGTGGATGGCCGGGACGAGTCCGACGGTCGAGACGGTGATCCCGCGCTGCGAGAGCCCCAGTCCGTCCGGCGCGGGATCGGTGAGCGCCCGGATGGCGCCGACCACCCGCTTGTAGTTGGCGAGCGGCTCCCCCATCCCCATGAAGACGATGTTGGACAGCCGCGCGGGCCCGCCGGGCACCTCGCCGTCCCGGAGCGCCCGCATCCCGTCGACGATCTGGTGCACGATCTCGGCGGTGGACAGGTTCCGGTCGAGCCCCGCCTGCCCGGTCGCGCAGAACGGGCAGTTCATCCCGCAGCCGGCCTGCGAGCTGATGCACATGGTCACCCGGTCCGGGTAGCGCATCAGCACCGACTCGACGAGCGTCCCGTCGAAGAGCTTCCACAGCGTCTTGCGGGTCGTCCCCTCGTCGGTCGACAGATGCCGCACGACGGTCATCAGCTCGGGGAACAGCGCCTCCCGCAGCTTGTCCCGCGAGCCGGCCGGGATGTCCGTCCACTGCTCGGGGTCGTGCGCGTACCGCGCGAAGTAGTGCTGCGAGAGCTGCTTGGCACGAAACGGCTTCTCCCCGACCTCGGCCACCGCGTCCTTGCGCTCGGCGGGCGAGAGATCGGCGAGATGCCGCGGCGGCTTCTTGGCTCCGCGCGGCGCGACGAAAGTGAGTTCTCCGGGCTTAGGCATAACCCAACCAGTGTCGCAGATCAACTGTGGTGGCCCGCGACCGTGGGTTTCGGCGGGGGGCCGGGGGCTCAGCGCCCGGCGGTGGTGATGATGGCGAGGAGGGCGCCGAGGGGGTCGAGGAACATGGCGAAGCGGCCGATGCCCGGGGCTTCGGTGACCGGGATGAGGACGGTGGCTCCGGCCTCGGTGGCCCTGGCCAGCGTGGCGTCGCAGTCGGTCACCTCGAAGTACGGGTGCCATTCCGGGGTCGATCCGGCGTCGAGGTTGGCCTGGGGCAGCTGCATCAGCCCGCCGTGGGCCGCCGCCGGGCCGGCGCCGGCCGGGGTGAGGATCGTGTAGGTCAGCCCCGGGCCCATCGGCACGTCGCGGGTCTGCCAGGAGAAGACCGACTCGTAGAAGGCCTTCGCCGCGCTCGCGTCGGTGGTGTACAGCTCCGTTCTGGCGAGGCTGCCGGGGACCGCGACGACGTCCAGGCCCTTGGTCTCGCCCGGCTGCCAGACCGCGAAGTCCGCGCCGGTGGGGTCGACGAAGGCGGCCGCCCGCCCGAAGGCGAAGACGTCCGCCGGGGCGATCCGGACGCTGCCGCCCGCCTGCTCCACGGCCTTGGCGGTGGCGTCGGCGTCCGGGGTGTGGAAGTACACCCGCCAGGACGCGCTCGCGCCCTCCTCGGTGAGCGGGCCGATCCCGGCGACCGTCCTGCCGTCCTGCTCGAAGAAGCCGTAGCCGCCGGCCTCCGGTCCGGCCGACCGGTGCTGCCAGCCGAAGACGGCGGAGTAGAAGGCGGCGCTCGCGCCAGTGTCGGGGGTGCCCACGTCGAGCCAGTTCGGGGCGCCGGGAACGTACTGGGTCGTCAGCATGGCGGGGTCCTCCTCGGCCGTCCGCGGCCGTCTTCGCTCACCAGGTCACGGGCAGCGTACGCGGTCCCCGGATCAGGCCCTGGCGCTGGAACTCGACCTCCTCGGGAGGTACCGCCAGGCGGATGTCCGGGAAGCGGGCGAGGACCGAGCCGATCATGGTCTCGGCCTCCATGCGGGCCATGATCGCGGCCATGCAGTGGTGGGGACCGTGGCCGAAGGCCAGGTGGGGGCCGTTGGTGCGGTCGAAGTCCAGGTCGTCGGGGTCGGTGAAGACCGCGGGGTCGCGGTTGGCGGCGACATAGGCGTTGTAGACGACCTCGCCGGCCCGGATCAGCTGGCCGCCGACCTCGACGTCCTCGACGGCGACGCGCGGGATGCCGACGCCGTTGCGGTGCGGGACGTAGCGGAACAGCTCGTCCACGGCCTTGGGGAGCAGCTCCGGCTCACGGCGCAGCCGGTCCAGGTGCTTGGGGTGGGTGAGCAGCGCGTACATCATCGAGCCGCTGTTGTTGCGGACCGCGTGACCACCGCTGACCTGGATGGCGGTGGCCAGGGAGATCGCCTCGTCGCCGGTGATCTCGCCGTCCGCGGTGGCCTGGGCCAGCACCCCGGCGAGGTCCTCGCGGGGCTCCTCGCGGCGGCTCTGCAGCAGCTCGGAGATCCGGGCCCGGGTGGTGCGGGCGGCCTCCCGGGCGCGCGCCTCGGCGTCGGGGCCCGCGGAGAGCAGGGCCTCGCCGGTGGCCGCCCAGCGGTGCCAGTCCTTCTCGTCGACGCCGAGGAAGTCACGGATCACGGCGATCGGGAAGGGGCCGTGCAGATGCTCCATGAGGTCGGCCGGCGGGCCCGCGGCCTCCATCGTGTCGAGGAGTTCACCGGCCCGGCGCTCCGCCATCGGCCGCAGCCGCTGCATGGCCCGCCCGGTGAAGGCCCGGGCGACGACCCGGCGCAGCCGGTTGTGCCGGGGCGGGTCGATGTACTGGAGGCCCGCTGTCTGGGAGGCCACGGGAGCCGGGCGCATGCTGGTGATGTCGCGGCCGACGACCGCCTCCCGGGAGAAACGCGGGTCGGAGGTGACGAAGCGGACGTCCTCGTACCGGGTGACCAGCCAGGCGTCCCCCTCGCCGTGCGCGAGCCTGATCCGGGTGACCGGCTCGTCGCGCAGCAACTCGTCCAGGAACGGGTCCGGGTCGAGCGCGGGCAGATCGTCGACGGGCCAGAACCGCACCGGCGGAGGAGGCGGGGTCGGGGACGGGGTGGAGGCCGGGGCCGGGTCGAGGGGCATGGGCACACTCCCTGCACGCCTGAAGACGCGCACTCCCTGCACGTCTGAAGACACAGCGTCCTCACAGGGAGTTTGCCTCCGACCGACATGACCATGCGATTTCTGCTGCGTCATCCGGGGCCGAGATACCGCCGAGCCCCCGCCCTGTGAAGGACGGGGGCTCGCCTACGACAGCTGTACGGCAGCCACTGCCGACGTGTCTGTAGATCGGCCGCCGCCGACGAAGGAGATCGGCCGCGGCCGGCGAAGCGGATCAGCCGCTGCCGACGAACAGCACCATCAACAACCACACCACCGGCGCCGTCGGCAGCAGCGAGTCCAGTCGGTCCATGCTGTGTCGACTTGCCGCTACCGCGGCGTGGCGCCGTGGCCCACCGTCACCCACTCCCGACGAACAAGACCATCAACAACCACACCACCGGCGCCGTCGGCAGCAGCGAGTCCAGTCGGTCCATGATGCCGCCGTGGCCCGGGAGCAGCGTGCCCATGTCCTTGATGCCGAGGTCCCGCTTGATCATGGACTCGCCGAGGTCGCCGAGCGTGGCGCTGGCGGCGACCGCGAGGCCGAGCAGCAGGCCCTGCCACCAGGTGCCGTCGTCGATCAGGAACTGCATGCACAGCGCGCCCGCGACCATCGCGAACAGCACCGCGCCGACCAGGCCCTCGCGGGTCTTGCCGGGGCTGATGCGCGGAGCGAGCTTGTGGGTGCCGAAGCGCCAGCCGACCGCGTAGGCGCCGGTGTCGCTGACCACCGTGAGGAGCAGGAAGGTCATGACCCGGAAGGGGCCGTCGTCGGCGGTGAGCATCATCGCGACGAACGTGGCCAGGAACGGGACGTAGAACGCCGCGAAGAGACCCGCCGTGACATCCTTGAGATAGCCCTCCGGCGGTTCCGTCATCCGCCAGACCAGGATGGCCAGACCGGTGAGCGCCAGGGCCACCCAGGCACCCTCCGCGCCCCGGGCGTAGCCGGCCACCACCATCGCGGCGCCGCCGAGCGCCAACGGGACCAGGGGCGCCTTGATGCCCTTGCGCTCCTGGAGCCGGCTGGTCAGTTCCCACAGGCCGACCACGACCGCGACCGCCACGACGCCGACGAAGACGGCCTTGACGACGAACAGGGACGCCACGATCACGACGCCCAGTCCGACGCCGACACCTATGGCCGCACCCAGGTCGCGTCCCGCGCTCTTCTTCTGCGGCACGGGCGCCGGCTGTGGGGCGTCGGGCATGGGCTCCGGATTCTGCGGCGCCGCCGCGTGAGGCAGAGGCTGCGCCGACGGGGTGTCGTTGCGGAACGTCTCGTCTCGGAACAAGGGGCCGCTCAGCCGAGCGGCCCCCCGATCGTCGTCCTGGTCTGAGCCGTACGCGGGTACGTCGTCGGGCACGATGGGCATGGGGCGAGTCTGAGGCGCGTTCTGCGCATCGTATGCGGGACCCGCCGGGACGGCTCCCTGGACATGCCCCTGGTCATAGCCGTGGCCAGGGCCGAGGTCGTACCCCTGGCCAGGACCGTACCCCTGGCCGGGACCATAGCCCTGACCAGCACCGTACCCCTCGCCGGAGGCCGGCCCGTGGCCGTGGTCGTAGCCCTGGCCGGTGCCCTGATCGTTCGGTCCCCAGTACCCGGCCGGTGATCCGGCCTGCCCGGCGGGTGAGCCCGCCTGCCCGGCCTGCGGCCCGGCGTGCGGCGGGGCTCCCCAGGATGAGTCGTTCATCAGACTTCGAGAAGCTCCGCTTCCTTGTGCTTGAGGAGCTCGTCCACCTGCGCGACGTACTTCGCGGTGGTGTCGTCGAGCTCCTTCTCGGCGCGGCGGCCCTCGTCCTCGCCGACCTCGCCGTCCTTGATCAGCTTGTCGATGGCGTCCTTGGCCTTGCGGCGCACGGAGCGGATGGAGACCTTGGAGTCCTCCGCCTTGCCCTTGGCGACCTTGATGTAGTCGCGGCGGCGCTCCTCGGTGAGCTCCGGGAACACCACACGGATGATGTTGCCGTCGTTGCTCGGGTTGACGCCCAGGTCCGAGTCGCGGATCGCCTGCTCGATGTTGCGCAGGGCCGTCTTGTCGAACGGGGTCACGACCGCCATGCGCGGTTCCGGCACGGAGAACGAGGCCAGCTGGTTGATCGGCGTCGGCGCGCCGTAGTAGTCGGCCACGATCTTGTTGAACATCGCCGGGTGCGCACGGCCGGTGCGGATCGCGGCGAAGTCCTCCTTGGCGACCACGACGGCCTTCTCCATCTTCTCCTCGGCTTCGAGGAGGGTCTCTTCGATCACCACTTGCTCCTGCGTGTCTTGAGTAAGGCCCGGCTGCGGTTCCGTTGCGGGGCGGCGGCCGGCTGCGTCGCGTCTTCTTTCCCTGACGGTTCCCGACCGGCAGGACATTGTCCATCCCCCGGTCAGGGTGCGTCAGGCGGTGCCGGTCAGTCCCGGCTGCCCTGGTCACCCACCAGCGTGCCGATCTTCTCACCCTTGACGGCGCGCGCGATATTGCCCTCCGTCACCAGCTCGAACACCAGGATCGGCAGCTTGTTGTCACGGCAGAGCGTGATCGCGGTGGCGTCGGCGACCTTGAGCTCGCGGGTGATGACCTCGCCGTAGCCGAGGGAGTCGAACTTGACGGCGTCGGGGTTGGTCTTGGGGTCGGAGTCGTAGACCCCGTCCACGCCGTTCTTGCCCATGAGCAGCGCCTCGGCGTCGATCTCCAGGGCGCGCTGGGCGGCGGTGGTGTCGGTGGAGAAGTACGGCATGCCCATACCGGCGCCGAAGATGACCACACGGCCCTTCTCCAGGTGGCGCACGGCGCGCAGCGGGATGTAGGGCTCGGCGACCTGTCCCATGGTGATCGCGGTCTGCACCCGGCTGTCGATGCCCTCCTTCTCCAGGAAGTCCTGGAGGGCGAGGCAGTTCATCACGGTGCCGAGCATGCCCATGTAGTCGGAGCGGGCCCGGTCCATGCCGCGCTGCTGGAGTTCGGCGCCGCGGAAGAAGTTGCCGCCGCCGATGACGACGGCGACCTGCGCGCCGTCGCGGACGACGGCCGCGATCTCGCGGGCGATCTTGTGCACCACGTCCGGGTCCACGCCCAGGCCCCCGCCACCGGAGAAGGCCTCTCCGGACAGCTTCAGCAGAAACCGGCCGTGTACTTTGCCGTCGTCGCTCTTCTGGGCCTTGGTGGTCATGGAGATCCCGCCTCTTTCACGTGTTGCACATACGCATACGAAGAAGGCCATTGCCGGTGGGGTCGCTTTTCGCTGCCCATGCGCGGCAATGGCCTCCTCGTCAGATCTGCCGCCGTCCGTCACGTCCCTGGGTGTGGCGGTGTGTACGGACGACTGCTGTCGACCGACCCTATCGGGATTTCCCCGTGGGTCGCGCGTCGATCGCGGTACGGACTCAGATGCCGACCTTGATGCGCGTGAAGCGCTTCAGGGTGACACCGGCCTCGTCCAGAACCTTCTGGACCGACTTCTTGTTGTCGAGCGCGTACGGCTGGCCGAGCAGCGTGGCGTCCTTGAAGAAGCCGTTCAGACGACCCTCGACGATCTTGGCGATCGCGGCCTCGGGCTTGCCCTCGGCGCGGGTGGTCTCCTCGGCGATGCGGCGCTCGGACTCGACGACGTCGGCCGGCACGTCCTCCTTGGCCAGGTACTTCGGCGCGAAGGCGGCGATGTGCTGGGCGACGCCCTTGGCGATCTCGGCGTTCGGCTTGTCCAGCTCGACGAGGACACCGATCTGCGGCGGCAGGTCGGGCATCGTGCGGTGCATGTAGGCCGTCACGTAACCGTCGGCGTACTGCGCGAAGCGGTCCAGGACGATCTTCTCGCCGAGGTTGGCGTTGGCCTCGTCGACGAACGCCTGGACGGTCTTGCCGGGCTCGATCTCGGAGGCGAGCAGCGCCTCCAGGTCGGCCGGAGCGGACTTCGCGACGTGCTCGGCGATGGTGTTGGCGACGGCCTGGAACCGGTCACCCTTGGCGACGAAGTCCGTCTCGCACTTCAGCTCGACGAGGACGCCGGAGGAGTTGTCGTCGGCGATGATCGAGACCACGGCGCCGTTCTCGGCGGAGCGGCCCTCGCGCTTGGCGACGCCCTTCTGGCCCTTGATGCGGAGCGCCTCGACAGCCTTGTCGACGTCGCCCTCGGCCTCGTCCAGGGCCTTCTTGCAGTCCATCATGCCGGCGCCGGAGAGCTCGCGGAGCTTCTTGACGTCAGCGGCGGTGTAGTTCGCCATGAGTCTGTAAGTCTTTCTCGAAGTCTGGAAGATCGAAGATCTGCGCGTCTGCGATCCACATGAATTCCATGGATTCCATGTGCGGATTCCACCTGCAGGGGTGGATCGCGGACCGTTGGCTGACCTACGGATGAACGGTGGGGGCGGAGTTCCTGCCGCCGCCCCCACCGTCAACGCTTCAGCAGAGAGGTCAGGCCTGCTCGGCGTCCGCGGCCGGAGCCTCGACAACGGCCTCGGCGGCGGCCGGAGCCTCGACAACGGCCTCGGCGGCAGCCGGGGCCTCGACAGCGGCCTCGGCGGCGGCCGGAGCCTCGGCCTGCTCGGCGTCGGCGACCTTCTCGGTCTCGGCGGAGGTCTGGACCTCGGCGTCGTCCGCCTTCTTCTCGCCCTCGAGCAGGTCGCGCTCCCACTCGGCGAGCGGCTCGCCGGCGGCCTTCTCGCCCTTGTCACCGGTGGCGACACGGGAACGGGAGATGAGGCCCTCGGCGACCGCGTCGGCGATCACGCGGGTGAGCAGGGTGACGGAGCGGATCGCGTCGTCGTTGCCCGGGATCTTGTAGTCGACCTCGTCGGGGTCGCAGTTGGTGTCGAGGATCGCGACGACCGGGATGTTGAGCTTCCGGGCCTCACCGACCGCGATGTGCTCCTTCTTGGTGTCCACGATCCAGACGGCGCTGGGCACCTTGGACATCTCGCGGATACCACCGAGGGTCTTCTCCAGCTTGGCCTTCTCGCGCGACAGCACGAGAAGCTCCTTCTTGGTCAGACCGGACGCGGCGACGTCCTCGAAGTCGATCTGCTCGAGCTCCTTGAGGCGCTGCAGACGCTTGTAGACGGTCGAGAAGTTGGTGAGCATGCCGCCCAGCCAGCGCTGGTTGACGAAGGGCATGCCGACGCGGGTGGCCTGCTCGGCGATGGCCTCCTGCGCCTGCTTCTTCGTGCCGACGAACATGACCGTGCCGCCGTGGGCGACGGTCTCCTTGACGAACTCGTAGGCGCGGTCGATGTACGACAGCGACTGGAGCAGGTCGATGATGTAGATGCCGTTGCGCTCGGTGAAGATGAAGCGCTTCATCTTCGGGTTCCAGCGACGGGTCTGGTGACCGAAGTGGACGCCGCTCTCCAGCAGCTCCCGCATCGTGACGACGGCCATGGCCGTATCTCCTTGAATTTCTCGGTTGTGCCGCGAGTGCCGGACGGCTCCCGCGCCTGACGCCCGGGTGCGCTGTGCCGCGAAGGACCGAGAAGCGCTGACACCTGCTTGTGATGGCCAGATGTCGGGGCGTGCGAAGTCGACCCGGTGACCCGGATCGCCAACAGAAGTGTACGGGACCGACGGGGTACCGGGTGACGCCGCTGTCCACAACTCGGGAGTAATCCACAGGTACCGGCCATGATCGGCCGGGGCGCGGGACGGTTTGACCATGTTGGTCATGCGAAGCGCGATGCGAAGCGCGATGCGATGGGCGTGGGCGGCGACGGCGTTGCCGCTGATCCTGGGGGCGACTGCGGCCCGGGCCTGGGTCGGGGCGGAGGGTCCGCCGCCCCCTGCCGAACCGCCCGTGCCGGCGATCGCCCGTGCCTGGCCGGTGGGGGTACGACCCCCGGTCCTGCGCGGCTGGGAACCACCGGCGACGGTGTACGGCCCCGGGCACCGGGGGGTCGACGTGGGGGCGTCCGCCGGGGAGCCGGTACGGGCGGTGGCGGCGGGCCGGGTCTCCTACGCGGGGCGGGTGGCGGGGAGGGGTGTGGTGTCGGTGCTGCTGACGGGCACGGATCTCCGCACGACGTACGAGCCGGTGACGGCGACGGTGCAGAAGGGGCAGGTGGTGGCGGCCGGGGAGGTGGTGGGCACGGTGGAAGCGGGGGGCGCGCACTGCGCTGCTCGCTCGTGTGTGCACTGGGGGCTGCTCAGGGGGGACGTGTACCTGGACCCGTTGCTGCTGTTGCCGCCGTGGCTGCTGGAGCGGGGGCCGTCGAGACTGTTGCCGGTGCTGGGGGTTCCGCTGCCAAGGGGGTGACTGCGGAAGGTTGCGCGACTGCGGGTACGTGGGGGTTGCTCGCGCAGTTCCCCGCGCCCCTATGGGGCGCTGCAGTCACGTCAGCTGCATAGCCGCAGGGCGGCACGGGTGGGCGCTGGGGTCCCCCCGGCCGAAGGCTGGGGGAGGCACCCTGCCAGCGCCGGTAAGCGTCCCCACCCCCCGGCCTCAGCCCCCGCTCAGCCCCGCACACCCCGCAGCGCCATCGCCACGGCCGCGTCCGTGATCACCACCGGGTCCTCCGCCGCCCCCAGCTCGATCCGCCGGACCGCGGCATCCACAACCCCCTGCACCAGCATCGCCGCGAGCCGCGGCTGCCCGTGCCCCAGCTCCCCCAGCGCCTCCACGATCATCGCGACCAGCCCGCCGTGCGCGGCCCGGATCTTCTCCCGCGCCCCCGCGTCCAGTTCGCTCGCCGAGATCGCGACCACCGCGCGGTGCCGCCGGTCCCCGACCAGGGCCAGCTGCTGCCGCACATACGCCTCGACCTTGCCCTCGGCGGAAGCCGCCCGCTCCATCGCCGCCTCGACCTCCGCGGCCCACACGGGGAAGTCGGCCTCGCACAGCTCCTCGACCACGGCGGCCCGGGAACGGAAGTACTCGTAGACGGACGACCGCGCGAGCCCCGTGCGCTCGGCGAGCGCGGGGAACGTCAGTGCCTCCGTCCCTCCCTCGGACAGGAGGGACCGCGCCGCGTCCAGCAGGGCGGCTCGCTGCATCGACCGGTGCTCGGCCACGGAGGCCGCTCGAATCCTTGGCACGTCGACCACTCTACGGACGCGCCGGGCCCGACGGGAGGCAGCACGACCAGGACACGGCCCGCCCGGCCGCGGCCGACGGCCGAAAACCTCCGCCGGAACCGCCCTCAACGGCCGAAACTCGCCAGCTTCGCCCGCAGCTGCAGCACCGACTTGGTGTGGATCTGACTCACCCGGCTCTCGGTGACCCCGAGCACGTTCCCGATCTCGGCGAGCGTGAGCCCCTCGTAGTAGTAGAGGGTCACCACGGTCTTCTCGCGCTCCGGCAGCGTGTTGATCGCCCGCGCCAGGAACCGCCGCAGCTCCCGGTCCTCGGCCACCTCCACGGGGTTGTCCGCGGCGGTGTCCTCCAGCGTGTCCATCATGGTCAGCCCGTCGCCGCCCTCACCCCCGACGTGCAGCAGCTCCTCCAGCGCCACCACGTTGGCCAGCGACAGCTGACTGAAGACGGCGTGGAGTTCCTCCACCTCGATACCGAGCTCGGCGGCCACCTCGCCCTCCGAGGGAGTGCGCCGCAACCGCGCCTCCAGCGTGGCGTAGGCCCGCTCCACGTTCCGTGCCTTCTGCCGGACCGAGCGCGGGATCCAGTCCAGCGCCCGCAGCTCGTCGATCATCGCGCCCCGGATCCGGGTGATCGCGTACGTCTCGAACTTGATCTCGCGGTCGACGTCGAACTTCTCGATCGCGTCGATGAGCCCGAACACCCCGGAGGAGACGAAGTCGGCCTGCTCCACGTTGGGCGGCAGACCCACGCTCACCCGCCCGGCCACGTACTTGACCAGCGGCGAGTAGTGCAGGATCAGCTGTTCCCGCAGCCGGTCGTCCCCCGTCGCCTTGTACGACCGCCACAGCTCGTCGAGCGTCGAGGGAGCGGGCGGCCGCACGCTGCCACCGTCACGGGCGGCTGGGGGGATCGCCGCCCGGTCGGACCCGGAGGTGTGCTGGGGCATTCGTCGCCTTGTGCCGTTCTGCCGTGAAGTGCCAGGAAGTGCCGTGATGTGCCGTGAACTGCGGTGAGCGTGGAGTGAAAGCGATGGTTGGGCGGGGTGTCGTTCTCATGCCGGTTGGCGCGTTCTGCGCCAGGCCTTTCGTGAGCGTAGCGTGACTGAGGAGTCGCGGTGCGCGAACAGCGAGGCTCCACCCCTGCGCGAACCCCCTGCACGGCGCGCCCCACCGCGCTCGGCGCGTCGCTCTGTGTGATCGGCCGGAAGCGTCAACTCCGGGAATTCCCAAGGGCGTCGGGGGTTCCCCCGGACGGCCGAACACGCTCGGTCAGCACCGGCTCCGACCGGCCCGGACCGAGATCATCGCCTGGCGTGTCAACTTCCAGCCGTCGCCGTGTCGTTCGACGTAACCAAGTGCTCGGAGTTCGTACAGCCTGGCGACGGCCTCGTCCTCGGACGTCTGCGCGCCGCGTGCCACCTCTTCGGGTGAGGCCGGCCGGTTCCCGGGCAGGGCGGCCAGGATCTGCCGGGCCGCGGGTTCCAGCAGGTCACGCGGGAGGACGGGGCCGCGTCTGGCCGGGGCCAGCTCGCCCATGTCGCCCACGAGTTCGACGACCTCCGCGGCGTCGGTGACCAGCACGGCCTCTCCGCGGAGCAGCTCGTGCACCCCGGCCGAGAGGCCGCTGGTGGCCGGTCCGGGCACGCCCATGGTGAACCGGCCGAGCCGCTGTGCCGCCCGCGCGGTGACCAGCGAGCCGCTGCGGTGGGCGGCCTCCACGACGACGGTGCCGGTGGTGAGGGCCGCGATGACGCGGTTGCGGAGCACGAACCTGCTCGGCGTCGGGTGCTCGCCGGGCGGCAACTCCCCCACCACCAGCCCCTGTTCGGCGATCCTGTTGATCAACTCGGTGTGGCCCCTGGGGTAGGGCCGGTCGACCCCGCAGGCCAGCACGGCGACGGTGGCCCCGCCGGCGCCGAGGGCTCCGCGGTGGGCGGCGCCGTCGACTCCGTAGGCGCCGCCGGACACCACCACCCAGCCGCGCTCGGCGAGCCCCGCGGCGAGGACGGCCGCCATGTGGGCGCCGTACTCGGTGCAGGCGCGGGCCCCGACGACGGCGACGGCCCGGAGCGCCCACATCCGCAGACTGGGCCGGCCGCGCACCCACAGGCCGAGCGGGCGGCCGTCGCCGAGGTCGTCGAGCTGGCTGGGCCACTCGGCGTCGCCGGGACACACGAACCGCGCACCCGCCGCCCGGGCCACGGCGAGGTCCGCCCGGGGATCGGCCTGCGCCGCCCGGGCCAGCAGCCCCGCCCACCGCTTGGCGCCGACGCCCGGCAGGGCCTGCCCGCCGCCGCGCAGCCGGTCCGCCACCTCGTGCACGCCCCGCTCCCGCACCCAGCGTCCGGCGGCCTCGTCGCCGGGCTCGACGACCCGGGCCAGAAAGACCCGGGCGAGCAGCTCGGCGTCGCTCATGGGGCGATCCCTTCCAGGACCGCGCCGCGCCGGACGCCGGTGCGCAGCTCCAGGGCCAGGTTGACGTCGTTGACCGAGGGCCGGTCGCGGCCCGCCAGGTCGGCGAGGGTCCAGGCGACCCGGAGCACCCGGTCCAGGCCGCGGGCGGTGAGCAGGCCCCGGTCGAGGTCCAGCTCGGCCTTCAGCAGCGCGCCCGGCCGGACGTGCCAGCGGGTCCGGAGCTCGTGGCCGGGGACCTCGCTGTTGGTCCGCCAGGGCAGCCCTTCGTAGCGGTGGGCGGCCCGCTCCCGGGCCGTGCGCACCCGGTCGGCCACGGCGGCGGAGGGCTCGGCGCCGGTGTGCAGCCGCAGCAGCTCCTCCCGCGCGACCGGTTCGACGGTCACCCGGAGGTCCACACGGTCCATCAGGGGGCCGGAGAGCCGGGCCCGGTACCGCTTGATCGAGGAGGGCCGGCACTCGCAGACGTCGCCGGGGGTGCCGTGCCGTCCGCAGGGGCAGGGGTTGGCGGCCAGGACCATGAGGAACCTGGCGGGCATCCGCAGTATCCCGGCGGCCCGGGCGATGACGACGTGGCCCGACTCCAGGGGCTGGCGCAGGGCGTCCAGGACGCTGGCGTGGAACTCGGCGGCCTCGTCCAGGAAAAGTACGCCGTTATGGGCCAGGGACACGGCCCCGGGGCGCGGCAGGCCGGTTCCGCCGCCGACCAGGGAGGCCATGGTGGCCGAGTGGTGCGGGGAGCAGTAGGGCGGCCGGTCGACCAGGGGGTGGCCCGGTGGCAGCATCCCGGCGACCGAGTGGACGGCGGTGACCTCCAGGGACTCCTGCCGGCCCAGCTCGGGCAGCAGCCCCGGCAGCCGCTCGGCGAGCATGGTCTTGCCGGCGCCGGGCGGGCCCTTGAAGAAGACGTGATGGCGTCCGGCCGCGGCCACCTCCAGGGCGGCCCGGGCCACGTGCTGGCCGGCGACGTCCGCGAGGTCGGGTGCGTGGTCGCCGGTGGCGAGGCCGGTGCCGAGTCCCATGCCGGGGAGGGCGAGCCCGGCCAGGAACGGGTCCGGGCGGATCTCGCCGGGGACGGGCTCCTCGTCGGGCACCGGTTCGTCGGTGAGGACCGCGATCAGCTGGCGCAGACTGCGGACGCCCAGCACGGACACCCCCGGCACCAGCGAGGCCTCCGGCACCGCGCTCTCCGGCACCACCACCTGCTCGTACCCGGCGTCGGCGGCGGCCAGCACGGCGGGCAGGATGCCCCGGACCGGCCGGACCCGGCCGTCCAGCCCCAGTTCCCCGATCATCACGATCTCGGCGAGCACCCGGGGATCGATCCGCTCGGCCGCCCCGAGCACGGCGGCGGCGACCGCCAGGTCGAAGCCGCTGCCGCTCTTCGGCACGGACGCCGGGCTCAGCCCGACGGTGAGCTTCTTCGAGGGCCAGGAGGCGCCCGAGTTCACCACCGCGGCCCGGACCCGGTCCCGGCTCTCCGTCAGGCTCTTGTCCGGCAGCCCCACCAGGGTGAAGGCCGCCACCCCGGGCTCCAGGTCGGCCTGGACCTCGACCACCACTCCCTCGACGCCCACCAGCGCCACCGAGCAGGTACGCGCGAACCCCATCTCACGCCACCCCCCGGGCGTGCTCGACCACGGGCGCCCCGCGCTGCGGCAGGAGCACGCCGACCACGTCGATGCGGACGCCGCCCGGCGGTGCCCCTCCGTGTGCGTGGATCCAGTGCTCGGCGAGGCCCCGCAGGCGCTGCGCCTTCTCCGGGGAGACCGCGGCCATGGGGTGCTCGAAGACACCCGCCCGCCGGGTCTTGACCTCGCAGACGACCAGGACGTCCCCGTCCCGCGCCACGATGTCGATCTCGCCCGTCCTGCCGCAGCGCCAGTTGCGCTCCAGGACCGTCAGACCGGCCTCGGTCAGCCGTCGTGCGGCCAGCGTCTCGCCGTACCTGCCGAGTGCACTGCGTGCCTGATTCGTGCGTGCCCGATGCGTACGCGTCTGATTCGTGCGCGTCTGATTCGTGCGTGCCTGATCCGTGCGTGCCTGATTCGTGTTCATGTCGGCACCACCTCCGGCGCCAACGGTCACGCATCCCCCGCCAAGAAGTTGATCTTGGTGAGTTACTCAGCGGTTGTGGACAACTTCGTCACCCACATGAGACACCTCAGCCGCCCGGAAGCTCCAGGTCGGTCTTGTTCAGCTCCTCGATATTCACGTCCTTGAACGTGAGGACACGGACCTGCTTCACGAAACGGGCCGGCCGGTACATGTCCCAGACCCAGGCGTCCGCCATGGACACCTCGAAGAACACCTCACCCTGGACCGAGTGCACCTGCATCTCGTAGTCGTTGGTGAGGTAGAAGCGCCGCTCGGTCTCGATCACGTATTTGAACAGACCGACGACATCGCGGTACTCCCGGTAGAGCTTCAGCTCCATCTCGGTCTCGTACTTTTCGAGGTCCTCGGCGCTCATGGCATGTTCCCCTTCAGCCGTGCGATCCCACCATTGTGCGCCAGTCCCGCGCGCCCCTAGACGATTTCCGTGTCAAGGGTGACGGGCCCGGCGGGGGGACCTTCGTCGAGCAGCCTACGGAACAGCTCGGCGAGTCTGGTCGGATACACCGTCTCATGTGACCGGGTCAGTTCCCGGCACGTCCACCAACGTGCTCCGGCCACACTGCGCCGCTCCAGCTCCGTCAGGCCCGTGACATCGATGGCCGTCTGCGTCGTACGGGCCAGGTAGTACCACTCGTCCTGGTCCCAGCGGCGGCCGGCGAACGGGAAGGAGCACGTCCGCCGCCACAGCACCGGGCCGAGCTCGACGTCCGTGATGCCGGTCTCCTCCGCGAGTTCCCGCAGCGCGGCCTGCTCACGGGTCTCCTCGCCCTCCAGTCCGCCGCCGGGTGTGAACCACCAGTCGTCGGCCGGATCGTCGGGCTCGTGGCCGTGCAGGAGCAGGATGCGGTCCTCGGGGTCGAGCAGGACCACCCGGGCCACCTTGCGCAGGCCGTCCTCCGACACCTCCTCCAGCGCCTCAGCGGGCACCGGCGGGCTCCGTACGGGCACGGGTGCGGAAGCGGCCCAGCAGGCTCGCGACCGGGCCGTAGGCGCCGCCCGCGAGGACCAGCACACCACCTGCCACGATCATGAACTCGATGACGCGCAGCGGACCCGGCTGGGAGAGGGCGCCCAGGGTCTCGAAGCCGGTCGGGCGCTTGAGCAGGCCCTTCATCGGCCAGATCACGGAGTCCACCCGGGCGGTGACGGCGCTGCGCGCGACCGTGCCCTGCGCCGCGTCCGTGAGGTGGGCGGTGGAGTCCAGGGAGCCCTGTCGCTCGTCGCCGAGAAGGAAGAGCCGGCCCTTCGGGACGGTGACGGTCGGGAAGCCCTGGAGCTCGGCCGCACTGCCCGACGGCAGATACGGCTCGTCGATCTGCTTGCCGTTGACGGTCAGCTTGCCGTCGGTGCAGCAGGCGACCGTGTCCCCGCCGACCGCGACCACGCGCTTGACGACGTCCGCGTTGGTGACCCAGCTCTTGTCCTTGAAGACGACGACGTCGCCCCGGCGCACCTCACTGCCGTCGATGCGCTGGCCGAGGACCCGGTCCCCGGCGTCGATCGTCGGCGTCATCGAGGTGGTGGGCACGGTGTACGGCCGGTAGACCACCGCTCCCCAGCCGAATCCTCCGAGGAACAGCACGATGCCCAGCGCGACGGCGATCCCGGACAACCGCTGTCCGAGCCTGCTGCCGGCCTGTGCCGCACTCGTGCTGGTGGCTCCGCCGCTGCGCGGGGCCGTACGTATCGTGCTGTCGCCCATGAGGCCGCACCCTACCCGGCGGTACCGGGCAGGGGCAGCCCTTCTTCGGCGGCCCTGGTCACAAGCTCCCCAAGGGCTTCACATGGGTCGGTCAGGAGAGGCGTGCGGGAGGCGGTCAGCGCTTGCCGGCGGCCGCTCGCTGGTCGAACTTCCGCTCGATGCGGTCGCCCCGGCGGCGGCGCCACACCACGACGGGCAGGACGGCGGCGACGGCCACGCCCTGCGGTGCCACCGCGAGGGAGGCAGCGGCGGACGACTGCGTGTTGATGCCGCTCTGGTCGAAGGTGCTCGGGACCGGCAGCGTGCCCCAGCGGTTGATCGGCCAGGCCTTGACGATGGCGCGGCCGACGACGTCCTTCACCGGGACCATGCCGTGGTGCTTGTCGGACTGGTTGTAGCGCGAGTCGCGGGAGTTCTGGCGGTGGTCGCCCATCACCCAGATGTAGCCCTTGGGCACCTTCACCGTGAACTGGCCGCCCTGGTCGTCGACGCTGCACGGGGTGTTGCCCGGGTACACATAAGGCTCGTTCAGCGGGTGGCCGTTGACCATGAGCGGGCCGCTGCCCTTGCAGGACACGGTGTCGCCGCCGACACCGACGACCCGCTTGATCAGGTCCCGCTCCTCGGCGGACGGCATCAGACCGATCCAGCTGAGGAAGGTCTGGATCGCGTTCGGCTGGGCGGTGGGCTCGCCCGCCAGCCAGTCGTCCGGGTCGTGGAACACGACGACCTCGCCGCGCTCCGGCTCGGAGCCGAACCACGGGGTGAGCTTGTCGACCAGGACGCGGTCACCCTGCTGGAGGGTGTTCTGCATCGAGTCCGACGGGATCGAGAACGCCTGCACCAGGAACGTCTTGATCAGCAGCGCCAGTACCAGCGCGATGACGACCAGGATCGGCAGCTCCTTCCAGAAGGAGCGTGGCTTCTTCGGTGCGGGCGCCGCCGATTCGCCCGGGTCCCCGTCGGTACCCCCGCCGTCACCGCCGGAGTGCGGACCGTCCATCGGGGTGCCGTCCCCGCCGGGCCCGGTACCGTTCCCGGAGGTCGAGGCTCCGTCTGCGGGGGGGACATTCTCCACAGGGCGCCCGCTGTGCTCCTCGCCGTCGTGGCCCGACCGCGCGCCAACCGCCACATCCCCCACGCCAACTCCTTACTCCGTGCCGCCGCCCGCGCCATCCCCGGCGCAGGCCCACCACTCCCATAACGAGCGGGAGTTCCGCAGGGCTCGGGAGTTGGATGTATCCGTTCGGATCGTCGGAGGCAACCCTATGCGACAGCTGGGGGGCCGCGGTCGACCCCGACCCGGAGTCAGAAACGCTTGCGAAGGTTTTAGGTTCGTCGAGCTTGGTCCAGTGGCCGACGGGCCAGCCGATCATCATGGCCCGGCCCACCACCGAGGTGACGGCGACCGTGCCGCCGTAGTCGGTGTCCTGGTGCGCCCTGGAGTCGGCCGAGTTGCCCCGGTGGTCGCCCATCACCCACAGCCGTCCCTCCGGCACGGTGATGTCGAACTCCTGGGTGGAGGGGGCGTTCCCTGGGTACAGGTAGTCGCCCTCGGTCAGCGGTACGCCGTTGACGGTCACGCGGCCCTGTGCGTCACAGCACTTGACGCGGTCGCCGCCGACGCCGATGACCCGTTTGATGAGGTCCTTCTCGTTGGCGGAGGGCAGCAGGCCGATGAAGGTGAGCCCTTCCTTGACCTGCTTGACCACGATCGGGTCGTTCGCCTGGGTGGTCTGCTCGTCCGCCAGCCAGCCGCCCGGGTCGTGGAAGACGACGACGTCCCCGCGGTGCGGCTTCCACCCGAACCACGGGGTGAACTTGTCGACCAGGACGCGGTCCCCGATCCGGATCGTCTGCTCCATGGAGCCCGACGGGATCACGAAGGCCTGGACGAGGAACGTCTTCAGCACGAGCGCTATCAGGACGGCCACGCCGACCAGCAGCGGTATCTCCCGTACCGCTCCGCGCCGGCGCTTGCGCTTGACCTTGCGCTGCAGCTTGCGCCGCTCCGCGCGGGAACGGCCGCCGGACGAGCCGGAGGTGCGCCGGGCCCCGGTGGGCAGCAGGTTGGCGGCCGCGTCGACCGGGACGCCGCGCGGCTTGCCCCGGTTACCCATGGGACGCTCCGGCCGACGGCACGCGCGCGTAGGCGGCGGGACGGGTGAGGCGGGTCCAGTGGGCGTACGGCCAGACGATCCAGTCGGCCCGGCCGATGACCCTGCCGACGGGGATCATGCCGCCGCCGGGCGAGCCGAGGTGGTCGCGGGAGTCGCTGGAGTCGCCGCGGTGGTCGCCGAGCACGAAGAGCGTGCCGTCGGGGACGTCGACGTTGAAGGGCACGGTGGAGGGGGTGTCCCCGGGATAGAGGATCGCGGTCTCGTCGACCGACCGGCCGTTCACTTCGATCCTCCCCTTCTTGTCGCAGCAGACCACATGGTCTCCTCCCACACCGACGACGCGTTTGATGTAGTCGGCGTCCCCGAAGTATCCGGAGCCGTCGAACACCACGACATCTCCCCGGCGCGGCCCGGCACCGAAACGGTACGCCAACTTATTTACGAGAACGCGGTCCCCGATCCTCAATCCCTGTTCCATGGATCCGCTGGGAATCTGGAATGGTTGCGCCACGAAAGTGTTGAGGACGAGCAAAAACGCCAGGCAGGCGAAGAGGGTGAGGGTGATCCAGCCACCCGGCAGCCAGTCGGTGACCCGCGCCACCAACGCGAAACGCGACCGGTCCTCCGCGGCCTCTGGTTCGGGGCGGGAGGAGCGGTCGCGCTCCGTCTGCTGTGCTTCGGTGTCCATCGGGGCCAGATGCTATCCGGCCCTGATGTGACTCCTTCTTACCGGCTCGTCCGCCTACGGCTTCCGGGTGCCGGCACGCGACATCAGTTGTCGCGCTTCTCCTTGATCTTCGCGGCCTTACCACGCAGCTCACGCAGGTAGTACAGCTTGGCGCGACGCACGTCACCGCGGGTGACGAGCTCGATCTTCTCGACGATCGGGGTGTGCACCGGGAAGGTGCGCTCGACGCCGACGGAGAAGGAGACCTTGCGGACCGTGAAGGTCTCGCGGACACCGCTGCCCTGGCGGCGGATCACAACGCCCTTGAACTGCTGCACACGGGAGCGGTTGCCCTCGATGACGCGGACGTGGACGTTGACGGTGTCACCCGGGCGGAAGGCCGGGACGTCGCTGCGCAGCGACGCGGAGTCGACGGTGTCGAGCAGGTGAGACATTTCGTCTGCTTTCCTCGCGGATGCCACAGGTCATCAGCGGAAACTAGGTGTGCCATGAGGACTGCCGTGCGGGTCGGGGCGGGCGTCGTGTCCCCCTGCGGCAGGGGCGCACGCCGGACGGACGCACAACAGCGGTCTATTCTTCCACGCCCTCTGGCCTGCGCCAAAATCGGCCGTGGGGTTCGCCCTCCGGGTCCGGGGCCCAGCCCAGGATGGACAGCATCTCGCGGTCCTTCTTGTCGAAGGCCTTGGGGTCGCAGCGCTCGATCAGGTCGGGCCGGTGCGCGGTGGTCCGTTTCAGGGCCTCGTCGCGGCGCCAGCGGGCGATCTTGCCGTGGTGGCCGCTGAGCAGCACGTCCGGGATGTCCCGGCCGCGCCACACCGGCGGCTTGGTGTAGACGGGGCCCTCCAGGAGGTTCGCCATCGCGCCGGGTGCGAAGGAGTCGTCCCGGTGCGACTCGGCGTTGCCGAGGACGCCGGGCAGGAGCCTGGCCACGGCCTCCGTGATGACCAGTACGGCCGCCTCGCCGCCGGCGAGGACGTAGTCGCCGATGGAGACCTCGTAGACCGGCATCCGGGTGGCGTACTCGTCCATGACGCGCCGGTCGATGCCCTCGTAGCGGGCCGGCGTGAAGATCAGCCAGGGCCGCTCGGAGAGTTCGACGGCGAGTTCCTGGGTGAAGGGGCGGCCGCTCGGGGTGGGCACGATCAGCGCGGGGGCGTGCGAGCCGGTCTCGTAGCCGTCGGCGAGCGCGGAGTCGAGTGCGTCGCCCCAGGGCTCGGTCTTCATGACCATGCCGGGCCCGCCGCCGTACGGCGTGTCGTCGACCGTGTTGTGCCGGTCGTACGTCCAGGCGCGCAGATCGTGGACGTGGACGCCGAGCTGCCCACGCGCGCGTGCCTTGCCGACGAGCGAGACGTTCAGGGGTTCGAGGTACTCGGGGAAGATCGTGACGACGTCGAGCCTCATGCGTCGTCGTCCCCGGACGAGTCGATCTCCGCGCGGTCGTCGATCAGGCCGGGCGGCGGCGCGACGACGGCCCGCTGCTCCTCCAGGTCGATCTCGACGACGATCTCCTCGACGAAGGGGATCATGACCTCGCTGCCGTCGGGCCGCTCCACGATGAAGAGGTCCTGGGAGGGCAGGTGCGAGATCTCGGTGATCCGGCCGACCTCGGTGCCGTCCTCGGTGACCACGTCCAGGTCGATGAGCTGGTGGTCGTAGTACTCGTCCTCGCCCTCGGGCAGTTCCTCCGGGTCGATCTCGGCGATCAGGAGGGTGTTGCGCAGGTTCTCGGCGCCGGTGCGGTCCTTGACGCCCTCGAAGCGCAGGAGCAGACGGCCGCTGTGCACCCGCCCGGTCTCGATGGTGAGCGGTCCCGTCGAGGCGGGATCGGTGGCGAGTACGGCGCCGGGCGCGAGCCTGAGCTCCGGCTCGTCGGTACGTACCTCGACGGTGACCTCGCCCTTGATGCCGTGGGCGCGGCCGATCCGTGCGACTACCAGCTGCACTGTGCCTGTTCTCCTGTCATCTCCTGCTCGTACGACCTCATACGACTACGGGCCGGGGACGGCCGGTAGCGGCCCTCCCCGGCCCGAGCCGGTGCTGCGAAAGCGTCAGCGGACGTGGTCCACGTCGACGAGGTCGACGCGGACTCCGCGGCCGCCGATGGCGCCCACGACGGTGCGCAGGGCACGCGCGGTGCGGCCGTTGCGGCCGATCACCTTGCCGAGGTCGTCGGGGTGCACCCGGACCTCCAGCACGCGCCCGCGACGCAGGTTGCGCGAGGCGACCTGCACATCGTCGGGGTTGTCGACGATGCCCTTCACGAGGTGCTCAAGCGCCTCTTCGAGCATGCTGCTCAGGCCTCGGTCGACTCGGACTCAGCCGCGGCCTCGTCCTTCTTCTCAGCCTTCTTCTTCTGGGTGATCGCCTCACCCTTGCCCTCGTCGTCACCGCCGAGCGCCTCGAACGACGGACGCGTGGCCTTCGGAGCGGCCACGAGCAGCGGCGCCGGGGCGGGCTCGCCCTTGAACTTCTGCCAGTCGCCGGTCTTCTTCAGGATGGCGAGCACGGGCTCGGTCGGCTGCGCGCCGACACCCAGCCAGTACGCGACGCGGTCGGCGTCCACCTCGATGACCGACGGGTTGTAGGTCGGGTGGTACTTGCCGATCTCCTCGATCGCACGGCCGTCACGGCGGGTGCGGGAGTCGGCGATGACGATGCGGTAGTGAGGCGAACGGATCTTGCCCAGACGCTTCAGCTTGATCTTGACTGCCACGGGAGTGGGTTCTCCTGGTTTTGACGTGGTTGGGCACGGCGAGACTGCCGCGTGGGGTTGCGGTACCCGAGTGCCCGATGGACGCGTCAGCCGGAGGAGAGAGGGGTCCTGTGCGGCTGTCGAGTACAGCTAGCCATTGTGCCACACCCTGCGGGTCGCTTTTGGCCGACGGGTGGGTACGGGGTGCGCGGGCATGCCGGAGAGGCACCCGGCGTGGAGGTGAGGTCACGTCGGGTGCGCTGCCCGGCGCCGGCGGGGTGCCTCCCCCGGAGGAGGGACCCCGGCGCCCACCGGGGGCCGAGGGCGTGGCGATGAGCAATGGCTGCGGCTGCCACGAGCAGCCGTGGCCTATGCCGCTCCCACGACCTCCGGGATGCGGAACGGCTTGCCGCAGCCGCCGCAGACGATGGGGGCCTGGGCCAGGACCGACGGGACCACCCGGACGTTGCGACCGCAGTCGCACACCGCCTTGACCCGGACGCCGCCGCCGGAGGAGCCGTGGCGGGCGGCCGGGCCGCGGAAGGTGCGGGAGGTGTCGGCGGAGGTGGCCACCGTGTGCGCCTTGAGGGCGCGCTGCAGTCTCTCGATGGTCGGGCGGTAGCGTCGCTTCGCCTCGGGGTTGAGCGTGACCAGCGAGAAGCCGCTGCTGGGATGCGGCTCGTCGGGGTGGTCCAGGCCCAGCTCCTCGGCGATCGCGAGGAATCGGCGGTTGTGGTAGCGGCCGGCCCGGGAGGTGTCGCGGACTCCACGGGAGGCGGCGATGCCGTGGACTGCCTCATGGAGCAGTCGTTCGAAGGAGAGTTCGTGACCGCACGCGGACGACGACTCCCCGATCAGGGACTCTGGCGCGGCAAGGTCCGGCAGCTCGGGGTGGTACCGCTGAATGTCGGCCCACGCCTCTGCCAGCTCTGCGGCGAGAACAGGTGGTGTCTGTGTCGTGCTCACGTAATGAGAACGAGCGGGAGTGCCCCTGTGTTCCTATTCCGGGGCATCCCAAATAATTTGCACGTACCCGTCAGTTGCCGCTGATGCGTGGAGACGAGTACGGGTGCGCTGATCTGCGGAGAAGCCTCACAGCTCATACCAAGCCGGTGCGTAGTCTGACGTACGACCCGCCACGTACCCCTGGCCCGGACGCCTGGACGGCGAAGGCCGGTGGATGCGCAAGAGGCGTTTCGGTCGCTCTCGTGGCGGGAGTCCCCTCCCGGTCAGCGTCCGCGGCGGCCCCGACGTTACCCGCGGCCCGTCGTCATCCGGCGCCGGCCCGTCTCCGGCGACCTCACGCAGTGCGGTCACTGTGGCGGCCGACCATGGCCAGAACCGCCGTGCCGTGGGTCCGATGGTAGAGCCCCAAGTTGCCGGGATGTGAAATCTCGCCACAGTCACAGCCCACGTACAAGCAGGGACCCGCGACCTCTGGACGCCACCGCGAGCCCGGAGTTATGTGGCATAGGTGGGAAGTGCGAGCGCACGGCACGGGGGCCACGGAATCGGTCAGTGCGTAACTCTCGGCGGATTGGGGCGCTTACCTATGACACCTACGCTCGTGCGGCAGCACCGGTCTCACGCGGATTCCACCCCCCGCGTGAACCTGTGGGCACGCGCGCGTGACTGGTCCGAGATCCAGGAGCGGATGCTGGTCCCGCTCTACGAGACCGTCCACGAGCGACTCGAAGTGGGCCCCGCCACCCGGCTGCTCGGCCTGCGCTGCGGTTCCGGTCTCGCCCTGCTGATGGCGGCGACCAGAGGGGCCGCGGTCACCGGTGTCGACCTCTCCCCCGAACGGCTCGCCCTCGCCCGTGAGCGTCTGCTGCCCGACCCTGCCCCGAGCGCACGCGCGCGTGGCCGTGCCGCCCGGATCGTCGAGGGCTCGCCCGGGGCCGCGGCGGACGCGCAGGCACCGGCGTACAACCTGATCACCGCCTTCGACCCGGTCGGCTGCCTGGCCGGCGACGCCGAGGCCCTCGGTGGCCTGCTCGCCGAGGCGACACCCCTGGCGGAGCGCGGGGCCGCCGTGGTGCTGACCGGCTGGGGTCCGCCGGAGCGCTGTGCGACCTCGTCCGTGCTGCGGGTGGCCGCGAAATTGGCCGATCCTTTGCGCAGTGCGAGCAGCTGGCGGCCGGCCGGGCGGGACGACCTGGAGGAGATCGCCGAGCGGGCCGGTCTGCGGATCGACGGTTCCGGGCGGGTCTCCTGCCCGTTCGGGTACGCCGATGTGGACAGCGCGGTGCGGGGGCTGCTGTCGACCGGGCTGTTCGACGCGGGGATCGCGGCGGCCGATCAGGAGCAGGTCGGCAAGGAGCTGACCGAGGCGCTGCACCCGTTCCAGCGGGCGAACGGGACGGTGTGGATGGCGAATGTCTTCCGGTATCTGATCGCGCGGGTGCGCTGACGCCACGCTGGGAGAGCCGCCGTCGTTCGGGTGCGCCGCCGTCGTGGCTGGTCGCGCAGTTCCCCGCGCCCCTTTCGGGGCGCTCAGATCCGGAGGCGCTCAGATCCGGGGCGGTCAGGCCTCGTCGGGGTCCTTGGTCAGGCGCGTGATCCCCGCGATGCGGTACGCGTCCGCCTCCTCCAGGGTCTCGTTCTCCAGGAGGGCCTGGGCCAGGGCGTCCAACTGGGCGCGGTGGTCGCGGAGTTTGCGGCAGGCCTCCTCGTAGCACTCGTCGACGATCCGGCGCATCTCGGTGTCGATGACGTCGAGGGTCTGGGGCGCGGCGGCCAGTCCGTAGGCCTGCTGGGCATCGCTCGGGAGGGCGGAGAGGCGGCCGACCTCCTCGCTCATGCCCCAGCGGGACACCATGCCGCGCGCGATGTTGGTGACCTGTTCGAGGTCGCTCTCGGAGCCGGTGGTGATCACGTCGTAGACGACCTGTTCGGCGGCCATGCCGCCGAGGGCGCCGATGATCCGGCCGCGCAGGTACTCCTCGGTGTACGCGTACTTGTCGGCGTCCGGCGTGGAGAGCGTGACGCCGAGGGCGCGGCCGCGCGGGACGATGGTGATCTTGCGGACCGGGTCGGCGCCGGGCTGGAGCATGCCCAGCAGGGCGTGCCCGCTCTCGTGGTAGGCGGTGCGCCTGCGCTCCTCCTCGGGCATGACGAGGGGCCGCTCGGCGCCGAGCTGGACCTTCTCCAGGGCCTCCGAGAGGTCGGACTGGGTGACCCTGTCCTGCTTGCGCTTGACGGCGAGCAGCGCGGCCTCGTTGGCGAGGTTGGCCAGTTCGGCGCCGGTCATGCCCGGGGTGGTGCGGGCGACCTGGGCGAGGTCGACGCCCTCGGCGAGCGGGATCTGGCGGGTGTGGATCTGGAGGATCGCCTCGCGGCCGGTGCGGTCCGGGGGCGAGACCTGGACGACCCGGTCGAAGCGGCCGGGGCGGGTGAGCGCGGGGTCCAGGATGTCGGCGCGGTTGGTGGCCGCGATGACGATGACGCCCTCGGAGCCGGAGAACCCGTCCATCTCGGTGAGGATCTGGTTGAGGGTCTGCTCGCGCTCGTCGTGACCGCCCATGGAGGCGCCGCCGCCGCGGGCCCGGCCGATGGTGTCGATCTCGTCGATGAAGATGATGGAGGGGGCGACCTTGCGGGCCTCCGCGAACAGTTCGCGCACCCGGGAGGCGCCGACGCCCACGATCATCTCGATGAACTCGGAGGCGGAGGCCGAGAAGAAGGGCACCCCCGCCTCGCCTGCGACGGCCCGCGCGAGCAGCGTCTTGCCGGTGCCGGGCGGGCCGGCCAGCAGCACACCGCGGGGCATCTTGGCGCCCATCCTGCGGTAGGCGTCGGGGTTCTTCAGGAAGTCGACGACGTCGTTGAGCTCGCCCTCGACCTCGTCGATGCCGGCCACGTCCTCGAAGGTGGTCCGCTGCTGTCCGGGCTCCAGTTCGACCGGCTTGGGCGGCGCCTTGCGGCCCAGCATGCCGCCCGCGCCGCCGAGGCCCGCGCTCATCCGGCGGGCGATGAAGACCCACACCGCGACCAGCAGGATGATCGGCGCCAGTGAGATCAGCAGGTTCGACAGGAAGCTGCGGTGCTGGACGACCGGTTCGGCGGTGACCGTCACGTTGTGCTTGGTCAGGCTGGACCAGAGGTCGTCACCGGCGAACGACGGGCGTTCGGTGTTGAACTTGGTGTAGTTCCCGTCGCCCTCGGGGTTCTTCTGTTCCTTCTTCAGCTGACCCTGGATCGAGTCGCCCTTGGCGTAGATCTTCTGTACGTTGCCCGCGTCCACCTGCTTGCTGAACTCGGTGTACGAGATCGTCGGCTCGTTCGCCTGGTCGAAGTACGACAGGACCAGGTTGGCCAGCAGGTACACGACCAGGGCCGTGACGATCAGCCGCCACCAGCCGCCGTGCATCCTCCGACCGCCGTTCGGCGGCTTGGGCGGCTCCTCGGGAGCACCCTCGGTACGCCAGGGCTGGTCGGGTGACTTGCGCGGCGGCGCGGGGTTGGTCATATCGGGACCGTACGACACCGACCAACCCCTGGCACCCGCACAGGTGAACTCAGCCCATGAACTTCTTGAACTCGTCCGGCAGCTCGAAGTCCTGACCGCCCTGCTGCGGCAGCCCGAAGGCGCCGCCGCCCTGTGCGGCGGCCTCGCGGCGCTGGGCCTCCTCCAGCTCCTGCTGCTTGCGCTTCATCGGGTTGCCGGAGCGCTGCTTGCCCTTGGCCTGCTTCGGCTGCTTCTTGGCACGGCCGGGGCCGCCGCCCATGCCCGGGATCCCCGGCATGCCCGGCATGCCGCCGCCCTGTGCCATGCGGGACATCATCTTGCGGGCCTCGAAGAACCGCTCGACGAGTCCCTTGACCGCGCTGACCTCGACACCCGAGCCCTTGGCGATGCGGGCGCGACGGGAGCCGTTGATGATGTTCGGGTCCTGGCGCTCGCCCGGGGTCATCGACTTGATGATCGCGGCGGTGCGGTCGACGTCCCGCTCGTCGAGGTTGTTGATCTGGTCCTTGATCTGCCCCATGCCGGGCAGCATGCCGAGCAGCTTGCTGATGCTGCCCATCTTCCTGACCTGTTCCATCTGGGCCAGGAAGTCGTCCAGGGTGAAGTCCTGGCCCTTCTTCGACGCCAGCTTGGAGGCCATCTTCTGGGCCTCTTCCTGGCTGAACGTCTTCTCCGCCTGCTCGATGAGGGTGAGCAGGTCACCCATGTCGAGGATGCGGGAGGCCATCCGGTCCGGGTGGAAGGCGTCGAAGTCCTCCAGCTTCTCGCCGTTCGACGCGAACATGATCGGCTTGCCGGTGACCTGGCGGATGGAGAGCGCGGCACCACCGCGGGCGTCGCCGTCGAGCTTGGACAGGACGACACCGTCGAAGCCGACGCCGTCGCGGAAGGCCTCGGCGGTGGTGACGGCGTCCTGGCCGATCATGGCGTCGACGACGAAGAGGATCTCGTCGGGCGAGACGGCGTCCCGGATGTCGGCCGCCTGCTGCATCAGCTCCTGGTCGATGCCGAGCCGGCCGGCGGTGTCCACGATCACGATGTCGTGGACCTTCTGCTTGGCGAACTCGATGGAGTCCTTGGCGACCTTGACCGGGTCGCCGACGCCGTTGCCCGGCTCGGGCGCGTAGACGGCGACACCGGCGCGCTCGGCGACCACGCTCAGCTGGTTGACGGCGTTGGGGCGCTGCAGGTCGGCGGCGACGAGCAGCGGGGAGTGGCCCTGCTCCTTGAGCCAGTGGGCGAGCTTGCCGGCGAGGGTGGTCTTACCGGCACCCTGGAGACCGGCCAGCATGATCACGGTGGGCGGCTGCTTGGCGAACCGCAGCCGGCGCGTCTCGCCGCCGAGGATCGTCACCAGCTCGTCGTTGACGATCTTCAGGACCTGCTGGGCCGGGTTCAGCGCCTTGGAGACGTCGGCGCCGAGGGACCGCTCCTTGACGTTCTTGATGAACGTGCGGACGACCGGGAGAGCGACGTCGGCCTCGAGCAGCGCGATCCGGATCTCCCGGGCCGTGGCGTCGATGTCGGCTTCGCTCAGACGCCCTTTTCCGCGCAGATTCTTGAAGGTCGCTGAAAGGCGATCGGAGAGAGTGTCGAACACGGCGGCGTCGGTCCTCGGAGTCGGGGTCGGTGGGCGTCTTCCAGGGTATCCGGCCGCGCAAGGAAGTCGCCCCCGCCTTGCACGACCGTGCGGTCAGGCCCTGAGCGTCTCCTCCAGCTTGCGCGCCACGGAGGCCGCCTCCTCGGGCGGCAGGGGCGCGTTGTCGGTGCCGGTCACGTAGAAGGCGTCGACGGCGTTGGACCCGAGCGTGCTGACATGCGCGCTGCGCACCCGTACCGCGGCGTCCTCCAGGGCCCGCCCGATCCGGAACAGCAGGCCAGGCGCGTCCTGGGCCCGTACCTCGAACACCGTCGCGTGCCGGGAGGCCGCGGAGGCCACCGTCACGCGCGGCGGCGGGGCCACCCAGCCCCGGCGCCTCGGGTAGGCCGCGTCCCGCTCCGCGAGGCGGCCGGCGATGTCCAGGGAGCCGTCCAGGGCGCGGACCAGGTCGGCGCGGAGCCGGGCCGCCTGCGGCAGGGAGCCGTACTCGGCGGCGACCCGCCAGTCGAGGAGCAGGACGGTGCCGTCGTCGACGTCGGAGGGGAGCTGGAGGGCGCGCAGTTCGGCCGTGCGGACCGCGAGGCGGTGCATGGCCAGCACGCCGGAGACGGCGGGGAGGACGCCCGGCTGGTCCGGTACGGCGATGAGCAGCTCGACGCCGAGCGGTTCCGGGTCGCGGGCGGGCTCCTCGTCCGTGGCCGCCGGCTCGGTCTGGGCGCGCAGGGCCAGGACCGGGGCGCCGGTGCGGAAGGCCTCGATGGCGAGCCGCTCCTGCTCGGCGGTGGGCGCGCCCGGTTCGGGCTCGTCGTCGGCGTCCCCGGCGAGGACCGCCGAGACCCGCTTCACCAGGTCGGCGACGAGCGAGCCGCGCCAGGTCGACCAGGCCGCCGGGCCGGTGGCCAGCGCGTCGGCCTCGGTGAGGGCGTGCAGCAGCTCCAGGGTGCTCTGGGTGCCGACCGCCTCGGCGACCAGGCGGACCGTGGCCGGGTCCTCCAGGTCGCGCCGGGTGGCGGTCTCGATGAGCAGCAGGTGGTGTCGTACGAGCGTCGACAGGACCGCCACCTCGGCGCGGTCGAAGCCGATCCGCGCGGCCACGTCCTTGACGATGATCTCGCCGGCCACCGAGTGGTCGCCGGGCCAGCCCTTGCCGATGTCGTGCAGCAGGGCGGCGACCAGGAGCAGGTCGGGGCGGTGGACGCGGCGGGCGAACTCGGAGGCGCGGACGGCGGTCTCGATGAGGTGCCGGTCGACGGTCCAGATGTGCACGGCGTTGCGCTGCGGCCGGCAGCGGACCCGCTCCCAGTCGGGGAGCAGGCGGGTGATGAGGCCCTCGGCCTCCAGCGCCTCCCAGACCTCGACGGTCGGGCGGCCGGAGCCGAGCAGGGTGACGAGCTGCTCGCGGGCCTCGGCGGGCCAGGGCGTGGGCAGCGGGCGTGCGGTGGCGGCCATGCGCCGTACGGCGTGCAGGGAGAGCGGGAGGCCGGCCTGGGCGGCGGCGGCCGCGGCGCGCAGCGGGAGCACGGGGTCGCGTTCGGGGCGGGCGGCGCGGGCGAGGACCACCTCGCCGTCCTGCTCCACCACGCCCTCGGCGAGCGGGGAGCGCTCGGCGACGGGCTTGCCGCCGCCCAGCATGGCGCGCAGCCGCGGCCGGACGGCGCGCGAGCGCAGTACGCGCCCCACCTCGCGCCAGGTGACGTCACTGGCGTACGAGATGACGCGCGCGGACTCGTAGACCTGGCGCAGCAGGGTGTCGGCGTCGAGGAGGTCGAGTTCGGCGGCGACCTGGTCCTGCTCCTGGAGCGCCAGGCGGTCGGTGGCGCGCCCTGTGGTCAGGTGCAGGGCGTCACGGACGTCGAGGAGGCGCCGGCGGGCGTCGGCGAGGCCCTCGCGCGGGGCGTCGGCCAGCCAGGAGGCGGCGACGGCGCGCAGCGCGGTGGCGTCGCGGAGGCCGCCGCGGGCCTCCTTCAGGTCGGGTTCCAGGAGGTACTGGAGCTCGCCCTGGCGTTCGGCGCGCTCGGCGCAGAGTTCCTGGAGCTCGGGGAGACGTTTCGGCGCCTGGTTGCGCCAGTCGGCGAGGATCGCGGTGCGCAGTCCGGAGGTCAGGCCCAGGTCGCCGGCGATGTGGCGGGCGTCGAGGAGGCCGAGCTGGACCTTGAGGTCCTCGCCGGCGGTCTTGCGGGCCTCGGCGGGGGTGCGCACGGAGTGGTCGAGGGCCAGGCCCAGGTCCCAGACGGGGTACCAGAGCCGGTCGGCGACGGCGGCCACCGCGCCGGAGTCGGCGCCGTCGTGCAGCAGCAGGAGGTCGAGGTCGCTGCGTGGGGAGAGCTCGGCGCGGCCGTAGCCGCCGACGGCGACCAGGGAGACGCCGCCCCTGATGCCCTCGGTGGCCGCCGCGAACAGCCCGGTCAGCCATTCGTCGGTCAGCTCGGCGAGGGCGGTACGGCGCGGCGGCCCGGACCGCGCCCCCTCGGTGAGGAGGCGCAGCCGGGCCGCCGCGTAGCCGCTGGGTCCCGTGTTCTCTGCGTCGTTCCGAACTTCCGTACCCGTCACCCAGCGACTCCTGCCTGTATTCAGATGGTTCTGTTCTACAGCGCGTCCGGGCCGCGCTCGCCGGTGCGGACCCGTACGGCGGTCTCGACCGGGACGGACCAGACCTTGCCGTCACCGATCTTGCCGGTGCGGGCGGCCTTGACGACGACGTCGATCAGCTGCTCGGCGTCCTCGTCCTCGGCCAGCACCTCGATGCGGATCTTGGGCACCAGGTCGACCGTGTACTCGGCACCACGGTAGACCTCGGTGTGGCCGCGCTGCCGACCGTAGCCGCTGGCCTCGGTGACCGTGAGGCCGTGGACGCCGAAGGCCTGCAGGGCCTCCTTGATCTCGTCGAGCCGGTGGGGCTTCACGACGGCGGTGATGAGCTTCATGCGTCCACCTTCTTGCTCGTGCCGGCCAGCGCCGCGGAGACGGAGCTGACGACACCGCCGCCCGCACCGCTGAAGTCGTATGCAGTCTCGGCGTGCTCGGCCTGGTCGATGCCGGAGACCTCTTCGTCCTCGGTGACCCGCATGCCGAGGGTCTTGTCGAGGAGGAAGGCGAGGACCGCGGAGGCGACCAGGGAGTAGCCGAGGACCGCGCCGACACCGGCGAACTGCTTCCACAGCTGGGTGAAGGAGTGGTCGCCGTAGAAGACGCCGGTCGCGGTGGACTGGCCCTTGCCGGTGGCGAAGAAGCCGATGAGCAGGGAGCCGATGATGCCGCCGACCATGTGGACGCCGACCACGTCGAGCGAGTCGTCGTAACCGAACTTGAACTTCAGGCCGACGGCCGCGGCGCAGGCGACACCGGCGATGGCGCCGACGGCGATCGCGCCGAGCGGGGAGACCGCACCACCGGACGGGGTGATCGCGACCAGACCGGCGACCGCGCCGGAGGCGGCGCCCAGGGTGGTGAACGCGCCGTGCCGGATCTTCTCGTAGGCGAGCCAGGCCAGCATGGCGGCGGCGGTGGCGACCTGCGTGTTGACGAACATCAGCGCGCCGACGCCGTCGTCGTTGCCGAGCCACGAGCCGGCGTTGAAGCCGAACCAGCCGAACCACAGCAGACCGGCGCCGAGCATGACCAGCGGGAGGCTGTGCGGGCGCATCGGGTCCTTCTTGAATCCGACGCGCTTGCCGATGACCAGGATGACGCCGAGGGCGCCCGCACCGGCGTTGATGTGGACCGCGGTACCACCGGCGAAGTCGATCACACCGAGCTTGAAGGCCCAGCCGTCGGCACCCCAGACCCAGTGGGCGACCGGGACGTAGACGACCGTGAGCCACAGGGCGACGAAGAGCGCCCAGGCCGAGAACTTGACGCGGTCGGCGATGGCACCGCTTATCAGGGCCGGGGTGATGACCGCGAACATCATCTGGAAGACCATGAAGACGAAGATCGGGATCGTGTAGCCGTCCCAGAGCTCCGTCAGGCCGACGTTGCTCATGCCCAGCCAGTCGGAGTTGAAGCCGATGAAGCCGTTGCTGGAGCCGAAGGCCAGGGAGAAGCCGTAGAGCACCCACAGGATGGTGACGATCCCGATGCTGACGAAGCTCATCATCAGCATGTTCAGGGTGCTCTTGACGCGGACCATGCCTCCGTAGAAGAAGGCGAGTCCCGGCGTCATGAGCAGCACCAGGGCGGAACAGATGAGCATGAAGCCTGTGTTCGCGGAGGACAGCTTGGGTGCCTCCGCGGCAAGCGTGATGGCGGCTGGTGCCATCGGCGTCTCCTCGTCGATTGGTACGGCCCCGTGTGCGGGCGTTGCCTGAATGTGTCCGGTCAAGCGGGGGGTGGGCCGGTTATGCGCCATGAGATTGACGCAGCGCGGTTTCGGACACCGCCCCTCGTTGTTTCACGGGAGTGACGAAGGAGTCGCGGGTGTTACGCGTCGATGAACTGCCTGATGTTCGCCGACCGGATCGTTATCGTGGCGCAACCTTCTCTCGGAGGATGGAACCGGCCGCGGACGGCCTTCCGATGACCTGGCGTGGGGGAGCCGAGTCGGGCAGTTCGGGAGGGCCGGCCGCGGCCGGGGTCTTGGGGTTACCGGGATTCAGACCGCCTCGGCGGTCTCCGGGAGGTCGACGGCGAGCTGCTCGGTGAGGTCGACGACCGCCGCCAGGTCGCCGTAGTCGCGGACGGCCGAGTCGACCGTCTTTCGAATACGAGTGTTGACGCGCTCGGAGCGCACCTTCTTGGCGATGCCCATGGCCTCGGCGGCCAGAACCGTGCTCTGCTCGGCCTCGCCCCGCAGCAGGTGCACGGTGGCCATGCCGATGAGGTTGAGTGCGTACGACCGCTGGTGCTCGGCGTCCTTGGCGAACAGCTCCACGGCCTTCTGCATCAGCGGCTCGGCCAGCGAGGCGTAGGTGGGGCTGCGGCCGGCGACATAGGCGAGGTCGCGGAAGGAGTGGCTGTTCTCGCCGTAGAGCTCGGCCTCGGAGAAGAAGCGGATCCAGTCGGGGTCCGGGTCGTCCCAGTCGTCGGCATCGGCGAAGGTGTCCTCGGCCATCCGGACCGCCCGCTTGCACTTGCCGGGCTGTCCCATGTTGGCGTAGGCGCGGGCCTCCATCGCATACAGCATCGACTGGGTGCGCGGGCTCGCGCAGTCCCGGCTGCCGTACTGGGCGAGGTGGATCAGCTCCAGGGCGTCGTCGGGCCGGCCGAGGTGGATCATCTGGCGGCTCATGCTGGAGAGGACGTACGAGCCCAGCGGCTTGTCACCGGCCTCCTTGGCCGCGTGCAGGGCGAGTACGAAGTACTTCTGGGCGGTGGGCTGGAGGCCGACGTCGTAGGACATCCAGCCGGCCAGCTCGGCCAGCTCGGCGGCGACCTTGAAGAGCTTGCGGGCGGTGGCCTCGGGCTGGGGTTCCTGGAGGAGGTCGGTGACCTCGTGCAGCTGGCCGACGACGGCCTTGCGGCGCAGGCCGCCGCCGCACTGGGCGTCCCACTGGCGGAACATGACCGTGGTGGACTCCAGCAGCTCCAGCTCGGGCTTGGAGAGGCGCCCGGGGCGGCGGGAGTCGGCGGCCGACTCGGGGGGCGACGGCGGTCCGGCGGGCGAGGGGACCAGCCAGCGCTGCATCGGCTCGATGAGGGACGGGCCCGCCGACAGCACCAGCGAGGTTCCGAGGAAGCCGCGCCGCGCCAGCATCAGGTCGCTGCGCGAGAACTCGCTGAGCAGAGCCACCGTCTGCGGGCCCGTCCAGGGCAGGTCGACGCCGGTCGCGGAGGGTGACTGGCGGGCGGCCCGCAGACCGAGGTCCTCGACCGAGACGACGCAGCCGAACCGCTCGGAGAACAGCTCGGAGAGGATGCGGGGGATCGGCTCACGCGGGTTCTCCCCGTCGAGCCAGCGGCGCACTCTGGACGTGTCCGTGGAGATGTGGTTGGCGCCCAATTGGCGTGCCCTGCGGTTCACTTGCCGCGCCAGCTCGCCCTTCGACCAGCCGCTGCGCACGAACCACGAGTTGAGCAGCTCGTTGGGGCGCTTGTCCGTACTGGTCGCGGTCGTCCCGCTACCGCCGTTGCCGCCCACTGGAACGCCCCCATCCCTGAGACCACTTGATGCCGGATGCGCCAAGCCCTATCAGAATGCCGGTAAATACGGCCGCCCGTCCGGTAGTTCTCACCCTTCGAACGGGATGCCGAGTTGCCTCCGGCATACCCACGAGTGCATGTGCCCCCAGGCCTCGTGCACTCAAAGTAATCCTACGATCACTGCTCCAGCCATGGCGATCCCGGAAACGCCACCATTCGCCACCCCTTCGAATGAACTCACGATGCCCTTGGCGCGATTCACTTGACATAGGACGGCCGGGAGTAGGCGGAGCGATGCACTCAGGGGCGCACACCCCCAGGTGCACCACCTGGGGCGCTTCAGAGCGCCGCCATGACCTTGCGGGCGCGAGGGAAGGCGGAGCCGTAGCGTCACGTTCCGTTTCCGTCTCTTTCCGTGTCGTAACCACCGGCGCGCCGGACCCGTTGGAGGGGGCATGGGCTTCACGATCGGCGGCATTCGCGAGATCCGCTCCGGCACGCGTCGGCGCGGTCGTTCATCGGACTGCACCGCCGTCGCCGAGTTCACCGGACTGTGGGGCTGGGACGTGGTGCCGGGCGCCCGGTCCGCGGCCGGCGCGTGCTCCTGCGGGCACGCCGGCTGCCCCGCGCCGGGAGCGCATCCGCTGGACTTCGCGCCCCAGGTGTCCGCAGGCGCCACGCTCGACGAAGTCACCAAGGCCTGGGGGGAGTTCCCCGGTGCGGCGGTGATGCTGCCGGTCGGCCGCGCGTTCGACGTGATCGAGGTCGCCGAGTCCGCCGGGCGCCGCGCCCTGGCCCGCCTGGAGCGGATGGGCCTCCCGCTCGGCCCGGTCACCGCCACGCCGGACGGCCGCGCCCACTTCTTCGTCGCCCCGGGCGCCACCGCCGAACTCCCCGAGCTGCTCTACCGCATGGGCTGGGACGATCCGACCTCCCTGGACCTGCGCGGTCTCGGCTCGGGCACGCACATCACGGCCCCGCCGTCCGACCGGGGCGGCCTGGGCGCGGTGCGCTGGCTGCGCCCGCCGGCCCTGGACTCGGCGACGAGGCCGCCGGCGGCGAGGCTGCTGCTGGGGACGCTGGCGTACGTGGCGCACCGGTCGCGGGCGTAGTCGCAGCGCGTAGCCGCAGGACGTAGCCGCAGGACGTAGCCGCAGGGGGGCACATACGCCGAAGCGCCCGCCCCCGGATGTATCTCGGGGATCGGGCGCTTCTTCGCGATTTCGGGGCGGGTAAATTTACCCCCCTCAGGTCAGTCACCGATAAGGGCATCCACGAACGCCTCCGGCTCGAACGGCGCCAGGTCGTCCGCGCCCTCGCCCAGGCCGATGAGCTTGACCGGCACGTTCAGTTCGCGCTGGACCGCGATCACGATGCCGCCCTTGGCGGTGCCGTCCAGCTTGGTGAGCACGATGCCGGTGATGTCGACGACCTCGGCGAAGACCCGGGCCTGGACCAGGCCGTTCTGGCCGGTGGTGGCGTCGAGGACGAGCAGCACCTCGTCCAGCGGGGCGTGCTTCTCGACGACCCTCTTGACCTTGCCCAGCTCGTCCATGAGACCGGTCTTGGTGTGCAGCCGCCCGGCGGTGTCGATGAGGACGACGTCGACCCCCATCTCCTTGCCCTCCTTCACCGCGTCGAAGGCGACGGAGGCGGGGTCACCGGCCTCAGGGCCGCGCACGGTGTGGGCACCGACCCGCTCGCCCCAGGTCTGGAGCTGGTCCGCGGCGGCGGCCCGGAAGGTGTCGGCGGCGCCGAGCACGACCGTACGGCCGTCGGCGACGAGCACGCGCGCGAGCTTGCCTGTGGTGGTGGTCTTGCCGGTGCCGTTGACGCCGACGACCATCACGATGCCGGGCTTGCGGTCCTCGGGCTCGGTCTTCACCGCGCGGTCGACGTCGGTGCCGACCAGCTTGAGCAGCTCCTCGCGCAGCAGGCCGCGCAGCTCGTCGGGGGTACGGGTGCCGAGCACCTTGACGCGCTCGCGCAGCCGGTCCACCAGTTCGGTGGTGGGCAGCACGCCGACGTCGGCGGTGAGCAGGATGTCCTCGATCTCCTCCCAGGTCTCGTCGTCGAGGTGCTCGCGCGAGAGCAGCGTGAGCAGCCCCTTGCCGAGGGCGTTCTGGGACCGGGAGAGCCGGGCGCGCAGCCGGACCAGCCGGCCGGCGGTGGGCTCGGGGATCTCGATCTCGGGAGCGGGAAGCTCTTCTACGACGACGGGAGCCGAGCCGTCGGGAAGGTCGACCTCCTCTATCGTCCGGCGCGGTTCGTCGCGCGGCGTCTCGGCCTCGTCGCCGACGTGCGGCTCGGCCGGGGGCGCGGTGATGTCGGGCGCGGCGGGGGGCGGCGGGGGCAGCGACTTCTTGCGCCGGCTGCCGATGACGAGCCCGCCGAGCGCGCCGAGCACGACCACGGCGATGACTACAGCAAGGATGACGGTTTCCATAACCCGTCCAGTATCCATCCCTCCCCCGCGGCCGACTTTGCTCCCTCGCGCGGGAGTTTCTGGATGATCCTCCGAATACGGATGTCTCTTTTGAGGTCATTCGTCGGACTAACGTACGATGACTGCCTATGGGCACCACCGCCGGCCACGATGGCGCGCTCGAACATCTCGAAGAGTCGCTGGAGCACCACGGCCTCGAAACCAGGGGCATCGAACCGGTCCCGGACGACGAACGCACCGCCACACCCCGCGGTCTGCTCCCCACCTGGATCGCCGCCAACATCACCGTCCTGCTGGTGACCATGGGCGCGGGCCTGGTGGTGTCGTTCGGGCTGAACTTCTGGCAGTCCCTGGTGGTGGGCACCGCGGCTCCGATCGTGTCGTACGGCCTGGTCGGCCTGATCGGCATCGCGGGCAAGCGCGGCGGCGCACCGGGCATGGCACTCTCCCGCGCGGTCTTCGGCCAGCGCGGCAACCTGCTCCCGGGCGGGCTGATCTGGGTCGCACGCTGGGGCTGGGAGACGATCAACGCGGTGACCGGCACCTATGCGCTGCTGGCGGTTCTGGAGATCCTCTTCGGGATCGGGAGCAACACCGCCCTGATCATCGTCACCCTGCTCCTCTTCGTGATCACCACGTTCGCGATCTCGGGCATGGGGATCAAGGCGGTGCGGTACTGCAACCGGTGGGCCACCTGGCTGTTCGGCGCCTTCTCACTGCTGGTCCTCGGCTACCTGATCGCGACGACGGACTGGGCCGGGGTGTTCGGGCGGCCCGCCGGCGCCACGGCCGCGATGGTCACCGGGGCCGGGCTGATCACGGCGGGCGGGATGAGCTGGGCGCCGGCCGCGCCGGACTTCACGCGGTATCTGCCGGGTACGGCGTCCTCGGCGGCGATCGTACGCAACACGGTCGGCGGTGCCGGGATCGCCGTCCTCCCCATGGTCCTGACGGGCGCGGTGATGGCGTCCGCCACCCCGGGCCTGGCCAGGGCGGCCGACCCGGTCTCCTTCCTCGGCGCGGCCCTCCCCCTGTGGCTCGCGGCCCCCTACCTCCTCGTCGCCCTGGTCGGGATGCTGCTGATCAACGCGATGTCGATGTACTCGGCGGGCTTCACCGCCCAGACGCTCGGCTTCCGTGTCCACCGCCACTGGGCGGTCTCGATCAACGCGGTGATCTCGCTGGTCCTCGGCGGCGTCCTGATGCTGGCGGCGACCTCCTTCCTGGGCTCGTTCATCGCCTTCCTGTCGCTGCTGGCGGTGGCGTTCTCGGCGTGGGTGGGGGTGTTCGGTGTCGACATGCTCCGGCGGCGCGAGTACGACGGCACGGCCCTCCTCGACACCACGCCCGCCGGTGCCTACTGGTACCGGGCCGGCTTCTCCCCCGCCGCCGTCGCGGCCTGGGCGCTGGGCCTGGCCACCGGCCTGGTCTTCACCACCTGCGACTGGTTCACCGGCCCGCTCGCGACCAACAACCCCGTCGGCCGGTACGGCCTCGGCTGGATCGCGACGATCGTCGTCTCGGGCCTGCTGTACGCGGTACTGCCGAAGCCGGCGGTGGTCCCGGCTTCAGCCGGGAAGCCCGCACCCCTGGCCGTCTGACGAACCGTCAGCTACTGTCCCCGCACACCTGCCCGGCCAGCCAAGGTGAAGGGGAACTCCCATGCCCGTCTCGGTCGTCCGCTTCAACCTCGTCGAGCCCGGTGCCTCCCCGGCCTCCCTGGGCGCCCGGTACCGGGCGGCCCTCGACATGGCCGCGTACGCCGACGAGCACGGGGTCACCACCGTGCAGACCGAGGAGCACCACGGGGTCGGCAACAACTGGCTGCCGTCGCCCTTCGCCTTCGCGGGCGCGGTCTTCGGGGCGACCCGGACCATCGCGGTGACCGTGTCGGCGGTGATCGGCCCGCTGCACGACCCGCTGCGTCTCGCGGAGGACATCGCGGTCCTCGACCTGCTCAGCGGGGGCCGGCTGGTGACGGTGGCCGGGATCGGCTACCGGCCCGAGGAGTACGCCCTGTTCGACGTGGAGTGGAAGCGGCGCGGGCGGCTCCAGGACGAGCTGCTCGAGACGCTGCTCAAGGCGTGGACCGGGGAGGAGTTCGAGTACCGGGGCCGTACGGTACGGGTCACTCCGCGCCCCTTCACCGATCCGCACCCTCTCCTGCTGGTCGGCGGTTCCTCCAGGGCCGCCGCCCGCCGCGCCGCCCGCCTGGGCCTGCCGTTCTTCCCGAGCGCGCATCTGCCGGGGCTGGAGGCGTACTACAAGGAGCAGCTCACCGAGTACGGCACGGAGGGCTGGACGATGATGCCCACGGCCGAGACACCGCTGCTGCACATCGCCGAGGACCCGGACCGGGCGTGGGCGGAGTACGGCGAGCACTTCCTGCACGAGGCGCGGACGTACGCGTCCTGGCAGTCCGGGGACATCCGCTCGGCGGTGCGGTCGGAGGCCACGACGGTGGAGCAGCTCCGCGCGGAGGGCGTCTACCGGATCCTCACGCCCGAGGAGTGTGTGGCGGCGGGACTGGAGAACCTGGTCCTCCATCCGCTGGCCGGCGGCATGCCGGTGGAGGAGGGCTGGCGAAGCCTGCACCTCTTCGCGGAGACCGTACTCCCGGCGCTGCCGGCGTAACGGGGGCGAGGCGTGTCGGCGGGCGGCCGCGGAGATTCCGGCACCGCCGGACAGCGCCGTCGCGGCTGATCGCCGTTGCGGCGGAGAGTGGTGAAGCGGCGGAGTTCAGTTCCGGGAGATGTGCGGCGGATCAAGAAGACGGGGAGTCCGCGCGGCGCGTGGATGCGGGAGCGCTCGGCACCGCCGGGCAGCGCCGCCTCGGCTGATCGCCGTTGCGGCGGAGAGTGGTGAAGCGGCGGAGTTCAGTTCCGGAAGATGTGCGGCGGATCAGGAAACGAACCGCCGCCCCGCCCGGGCAGTGACCGGGCGGGGCGGCGGGGGGTACGAGGAGAGGGGCAGCGAGGACTTGCCCCTTCTCCCCGAGTCGGGGGGCTGGTCAGCCCATCTCCTCCAGGGACTTGCCCTTCGTCTCCTTGACGTACTTGAGGACGAACGGGATGGAGAGGGCCGCGAAGACCGTGTAGATCACGTAGGTCCCGGAGAGGTTCCAGTCGGCCAGCGACGGGAAGCTCGCGGTGATGGCCCAGTTGGCGATCCACTGCGCGGCGGCGGCCACGCCCAGGGCGGCGGCGCGGATCCTGTTCGGGAACATCTCGCCGAGCATGACCCAGACGACCACACCCCAGGACAGGGCGAAGAAGAGGACGAAGATGTGGGCGGCGATCAGCGCGGTCCAGCCCTGCGCGGACGGGAGCTTGCCGTCGACCAGGTGGTAGGAGAAGGCCCAGGCCTCCAGGGCGAGGCCGACGACCATGCCGACCGAACCGATGAGGGCCAGCGGCTTGCGGCCGATGCGGTCCACGAAGATCATCGCGATCACGGTGCCGATGATGTTGATGATCGACGTCGTGAAGGAGTAGAAGAACGAGTCCGTCGGGTCGACGCCCACCGACTGCCAGAGCGTGGAGGAGTAGTAGAACGCGACGTTGATGCCGACGAACTGCTGGAAGACCGAGAGACCGATGCCGACCCAGACGATCGGCTTGAAGAAGAAGGAGCCGCCGAGCAGGTCCTTGAACGTGGACTTGTGCTCGCTCCTCATCGCGTGCTCGATCTCGGCGACGCGGGCGTCCAGGTCGGCGCTGTTGCCCTCGACCTCTTCGAGGATCGCGCGGGCGCGGTCACGCTTGCCGACGGAGAGCAGGAAGCGCGGGGACTCGGGGATCGCGAGGGAGAGCAGGCCGTACAGGACGGCCGGGACCACCATGACGCCGAGCATGACCTGCCAGGCCTCCAGGCCCATCAGCTTGCCGCGCTGGTCGCCGCCGGCGGCGTTCAGCAGACCCCAGTTGACCAGCTGCGAGATGGCGATGCCGATGACGATCGCGGCCTGCTGGAAGGAGCCGAGGCGGCCGCGGTAGGCGGGCGGCGCGACCTCGGCGATGTAGGCGGGGCCGATGACGGAGGCCATGCCGATGGCGAAGCCGCCGATGATCCGCCAGAGGGCGAAGTCCCACAGGGCGAAGGGCAGCGCCGAGCCGACGGCGCTGATGGTGAACAGCACGGCCGCGATCTGCATGCACCGGATGCGGCCGATGCGGTCGGCTATGCGGCCGGCGGTCGCGGCGCCGATGGCGCAGCCGATCAGGGCGATGGCGATGACCTGGGCGAGGGCCGCGGACCCGATGTCGTAACGGCTCCGGATCGCCTCGACGGCGCCGTTGATGACGGAGCTGTCGTAGCCGAAGAGGAAACCACCCATGGCGGCCGCCGCCGCGATGAAGATGACATGCCCGAGGTGATCGGGGTGAGCCGTCCCGGCTCCTGACTGGGGTGCCTGCGCAGTGCTGGTCACAAAAAACTCCTCGGGCCACCGGCAACGCTGCCGGGGGTGGGGGGTGAGCCCTCTCAAGGTCTAAGTGGCGCACATCCGCACACCGCTCACACCTGAAGGTAAAAGCAACGTTGCAGAGACTATGCCTTCAAGTTTCGAAGTCAATAGGCGGACAGGTGTGAAGTTGCAGTCACCACGCAACGAAGATGTGTTCACTTCTTGAAGAACGGGCGAAGGTGACGCGCCTCAAAGGGGCGCGGGGCTGTGTTGATCTGCGGCTCCGCCGCGGGGCGCGACCAGCCACGACGCACCCGCACCCGAAGAAGTCGGCCAGGACCCAGCGTCAGCGAAGCCGCTGGCTGATGACCTTCGACACACCGTCGCCCTGCATGGACACGCCGTACAGCGCGTCGGCGACCTCCATCGTCCGCTTCTGGTGCGTGATCACGATGAGCTGGGACGACTCCTGGAGCTCCTGCATGATGCGGATCAGCCGCTGCAGGTTGGTGTCGTCCAGGGCCGCCTCGACCTCGTCCATGACGTAGAACGGGCTGGGACGAGCCTTGAAGATCGACACCAGCATCGCGACGGCGGTCAGCGAGCGTTCGCCGCCCGACAGCAGGGAGAGCCGCTTGACCTTCTTGCCCGGCGGGCGGGCCTCGACGTCCACGCCCGTGGTGAGCATGTTGTCCGGGTCGGTCAGGATCAGCCGGCCCTCGCCGCCCGGGAAGAGGCGGCTGAAGACGCCCTCGAACTCCCTCGCCGTGTCCCGGTAGGCCTCCGTGAAGACCTGCTCGACGCGCTCGTCGACCTCCTTCACGACCTGAAGCAGGTCGGCGCGGGTCTTCTTCAGGTCCTCCAGCTGCTCGCTGAGGAACTTGTGCCGCTCCTCGAGGGCCGCGAACTCCTCCAGGGCGAGCGGGTTGACCTTGCCGAGCTGCTGGTAGGCCCGCTCGGCCGCCTTGAGCCGGCGCTCCTGCTCGGCCCGGTGGAAGGACTTCGGCTGGTTGCGCGGGTGCTCGGGGTCGTCCGGCAGCACCTCGCCCTCGGCGGGTGGCGAGGGCGGCACGAGCTGGTGCGGGCCGTACTCCTCGACGAGCCCCGCCGGTTCGACCCCGAGCTCCTCCAGCGCCTTGGCCTCCAGCTGCTCGATCCGCATCCGTTTCTCGGCGCCGAGTACCTCGCCCCGGTGAACCGAGTCCGTGAGTTTGTCGAGCTCCGCCTTGAGGTCGCGGCCGGTGGTGCGGGCGGCGGTCAGCTCCTGCTCGCGGCGGGCCTTCGCGGCTTCGGCGGCGGCACGTTCCTGCTCTGCCTTGCCGACCGAGACCTCGACGTGCGCGAGCAGCTGGCGGGCACCGGCGGCGACGGCCTCCGCGACCGCCGCCTCGTGGCGCAGCCGGGCCCGGCGCTGTTCCGCACGCGCGCGAGCGTCGCGTTCCGCGCGGGCGGCGCGGTCGAGGGAGTCGGCGCGGCCGGCGAGCCCCTTGACCCGCTCCTCGTGGGTACGGACCTGGAGGCGGGCCTCCATCTCGGTCTGGCGGGCGTTGGCGCCGTCGGCGGCGAGCCGGTCCCGGGCGGAGGTGTCGGGCTCCTCCTCGACGGGCATCTCCTCGGCCACGGCGAGCCGCTCGGCCAGGATCTCGACCTCTTCCAGGGCCTTGTCGAGGGAGTCCTGGGCACGGGTGGCGGCGGCCGTGGAACGTTCCGCCTCGCCTGCCGCGCCGCGGGCCTGTCCGGCGAGGCGGCCGAGCTGCTGGGCGACGGCCGACTTCTCGCGGTCGGCGGCGCGGCGCCGCTCGCCCAGTTCCTCGACGAGTGCCGCGGACTCCTTGCGGAGTGCTTGGGCCGACTCCTGGGCTTCCGACAGCTCCTCGCAGCGGACGGCGAGCTCTTCCAGCTCGGCGGCGGCCTCGTCCACGGAGGCCTGCACTTCGAGGAGGCTGGGTGCGCCGGCGGAGCCGCCGTGGGCGAAGTGGGCGCCGAGGAGGTCGCCTTCGGCGGTGACGGCGGTGAGGTGGGGGTGGCGGTAGACGAGGTCCTCGGCGGCTTCGAGGTTCTCCACGACGACGATGTCCTCGAGCAGCCGTCGTACGGCGGGCATCAGGTCGGCGGGGCCGCGGACGAGGTCGGCGGCGAAGTTCCCTGACGGGGGGGCCGTGGCGGGTCGTCGGTCGGGTGCGGGTGGGTGGGGGCTGGTCGCGCCGTTCCCCGCGCCCCTATGGGGCGCTGCCCCGGAAGCGGCGTTTTCGGCTGCGGGTGCGTCGTGGCTGGTCGCGCCGTTCCCCGCGTCCCTTTGGGGCGCTCCAGACCGTGGTGTCTCCGGGGCGCCCGCCAGCAGCAGTGCTGCTCTGCCGCCGTCCTGTTTGCGGAGCAATCGGATCGCGTCGGCCGCCGAGGACGGGGTCGTCACGGCGATCGCGTCCGCCGCCGTGCCGAAGGCTGCTGCCAGGGCGACCTCGTGGCCCGGGGTCACGGTGAGCAGTTCTGCCGCCGGGCCCAGGACGCCGGTGAGGCGGTCCCGGGCGCCGAGCAGTATTCCCGTGCCGTCCTTGCGGCGCAGGCCCAGCGCCAGCGCCTCGTGGCGAGCCTGGGTCGCGGCGCGGCTGCGCTCCGCCGCCGTGACCGCCTCGCGGGCCGCGGTCAGGGCGGCCTCCGCCTCGGCGAGCCGGTGCTTGGCCTCGTCGTGCTGTGCGGCCAGTTCCTCGTCGCCGGCGTCGAGGCCGTCCACCTCGGCCTTCAGCGCCTCGTACTCCTCCTGCGCCGAGACCGCCCGCTCCTGAGCCTCGTCGCGGGCGGCGGCCAGCCGGTCGATCTCGGCCTGGGCGGACGCGGCGCGCGAGCGGGCGGCACCCACCTGGCCGTTCAGCCGGGCCAGGCTCTCGCGGCGGTCGGCGATGGAGCGGGCCACGTCCTTCAGGCGCCGCTCTTCGAGGGCGAGCTCGCGCTCCAGCTCGGCGCGGTGGGCGACGGTGTCGTCCAGGGCGTGCTGGGCCGCCTCCAGGGAGGCTTCGAGTTCGGCCTCCTGCTCACGGATGCGGTGGGCCTCGCGCTCCATGTCCTCGGGGTCGCGGCCACGCCGTTCCTCGGGAGGCGTGGAGGTGGCGCTCTTCACCCGGGCGTCGGCCAGCGAGATGGTGCCGCGGACGCGTTCGGCCAGCTGGGACAGCTCGTACCAGGTCTGCTGGGCCCGCTGCAGGCGCGGGGTGAGCTGCCGTACCTCGTCCTCCAGGAGCGCCTCCCGCTGGAGGGCCTTCTTCAGCTCCTGCTCGGCGGCTTCCTTGCGTTCCTTGAGGGCGGCCTCGTCGGCGACCTCGGTCTGGAGTGCCTGGCGGAGTCGTACGAGGTCGTCGGCGAGCAGGCGCAGGCGCGCGTCGCGCAGGTCCGCCTGGATGACGGCGGCCCGGCGGGCGACGGCGGCCTGGCGGCCCAGGGGCTTGAGCTGGCGGCGGAGTTCGTCGGTCAGGTCCTGCACGCGCGCGAGGTTGGCCTGCATCGCGTCCAGCTTGCGCAGCGCCTTCTCCTTGCGCTTGCGGTGCTTGAGGACGCCGGCCGCCTCCTCGATGAAGGCGCGGCGGCCCATCGGGTCCGCGTGCAGGACGGAGTCGAGCTGGCCCTGGCCGACGATGACGTGCATCTCGCGGCCGATGCCGGAGTCGGAGAGGAGTTCCTGGATGTCCAGGAGGCGGCAGGTGTCGCCGTTGATCTGGTACTCGCTGCCGCCGTTGCGGAACATGATCCGCGTGATGGTGACCTCGGCGTACTCGATGGGCAGCGCGCCGTCGGAGTTGTCGATGGTCAGGGACACCTCGGCGCGGCCCAGCGGGGGGCGGCCGGTGGTGCCGGCGAAGATGACGTCCTCCATCTTGCCGCCGCGCAGCGACTTGGCGCTGTGCTCGCCCATGACCCAGGTGAGCGCGTCCACCACATTGGACTTGCCCGAGCCGTTCGGACCGACGACGCACGTGATCCCCGGCTCGAACCGGAGCGTGGTCGCCGAGGCGAACGACTTGAACCCGCGGAGGGTCAGGGCCTTGAGGTGCACGGCGTCGGACTCTACCCGGCGCCGCTACCGCACTCCACGACCCCTCGCAACCTCGCGGTTTCGCGCATGAACATGCAGGGCACACCAGACGTTAAAGAAGGTGAAAGGATGCGCGGGGCTGGAAGGGCCGGGCTCGGGGGCAGGTCGGGGGTATCGGGGGCATGGCAGGCAAGAAAGAAGGGACGCCGGAGCGTCCCTTGCAAATCTTGACAACTTAAGCGGTTGAAAGGGCTGCCCAACCGCCGCATGTGCTGTTGTGGAGCGATGCAGCGATCAGGTGAGCGCAGGCTCCGCCTGGTGTGCGTCGATGCTCTCCATGATCCTGTCGGGAGAAGCGGCAGCCGTCAGCGCGTCGTTCTCGGCCTGAATCCGTACGAGCTCGGATTCGAGGTCCTGGACACGCTGCTGGAGCCGTCGCATCTCGGCGAGGAGTCGCGGGTCGGAGCCGCCGACGTAACCGAGAAGCGCCTTTGCCATGATGGATGGTCCTCCACACTGAGTGACCGACCGAAGCGGTGTGGGTCGTGAGGGATTCGCACCCGCGGTGCTTGACACATCCGAGTGTTGCTCGACTGTTGCGCCATGCCAAACAGCTAAGGTGCGCGGGGCTTTCAGCGTCTCACCAAAAAGTTTGACGGTCAACACGATCACGCCCCGTATTGGCGGGCGAACCCGGGATCACACGGCCCTGGCCGGGCAGCGCTGCGACTCCTGCGGGGCCCTCAGGGCGTGGCGATCATCTGTAAGTGCGGAGCCTGCCACGACGCGCGGTTCTTGGCAACCACCAGGCCATTTCCGCTCGGGGCACATGCCAGTGGCAGATCGCTCCGCTTCCGCCTGCGCGGCTTTACAGAGAGCACTCAGCGGATGGCGAAGCCGTCGTAGCCGCCCCGGGGTGTGTCCCAGATCTCGGTGACACCCTCCACCCGCCCGGGCGTGTCATCGCCCTGGAGCCAGTCGAGCAGTCCTTCGCAGCCCGCCCGGGAGCCCTCCGCGACCACCTGGACGCGACCGTCGCCCAAATTGAGAGCAAAACCACTCAGGCCCCCGATCTCCAGCGCCTTGGCCCGCGTGAACCAGCGGAATCCCACACCCTGTACGCGTCCACGGACCCAGGCGACCAGTCGCGCATCCTCGCTCATGGCTGCAACCTAACCGGCCAATGTCACTCGGGACACCTCCTCCCTCAGCGGTATGGGGTACCGTCCCCACCCAATGAATCTCATATGAAACTCACTCGATCGAGTGAGCCTGGTTGACCAGAAGGAGTCACTGGCCACACCGGCCCCTGGTCGACCCCGACCGCGAGGACGAGGGAAGAGGGCAAGGACATGGGACGCCACCGACGCCACGCCGCCGGCCGCGCCGCCACGGGCCGCGCCACGGGGGTCACGGAGCACGACGGCTCGCACACGGGCGGCCACGACCCGCAGGACTCGTACGCGGGCCTCCGCTACGGCACCGGCACGGCGGCCTACCTGCGCCAGGAGGAGTACGCCGACACCAACGCGCGCAGCTCGGCCTACCTGTTCGCGACCGAGGACGACTACGCCCGCTTCATGAACACCGCCGAGTTCCCGGCCGAGGAGTTCGCCCCGGCCGGCGGCTCCCCCTCGGGCGGCGGGCACCGGCGCCGGAAGAAGTCGGGGCGGCCCGTGGCCACCGGCCTGCTCGGGGTCTCCGCCGCGGTCGCCATCGGCACGGTCGCGGTGGCCACCGGTGTGGTGCCGGGCCTGGAGAACTACAAGCTCGGCGGCAACAGCAGCACGACCGGCGGCGAGCGGGTGCAGGCCGACGGCACGCCCAGCAACACGGCCGCCGAGCAGGGCGGCACCTCCGGCAGCGCCGAGAGCCGCGGCACCGGGTCCTCGACCAGCCGGGACACCCAGCGGTCCACCTCGCCGACCCCGACGGCGCCCGCCTCGAAGTCCGCCTCCGCGTCGGCCTCCGCCTCCTCGTCGCCCACCCCGACCAAGACGGCGACCGAGAAGCCGACGGACACCGCCACGCCGTCCAAGAAGGCGACGGCCACCCCGAGCAGGACGGCCACCAAGGCACCGGTGAAGACCGCCGCGCCGATCACCACCTCCCAGGAGGCGGTCGTCGAGGCCGAGGTGCTGAAGCTGGTGAACGAGGAGCGGGCGAAGGTCGGCTGCAGCGCGCTGTCCGCGAACTCCTCGCTGACCAAGCTGGCCGAGGCGTTCAGCGACGACATGGCCGCGCGGGACTTCTTCGACCACACCGACCCGGACGGCAAGACGCCGTGGGACCGGGCCGCGGCGGCCGGCATATCCAACCTCGGCGGCGAGAACATAGCCCGCGGCCAGGCCACCGCCCAGGCCGTCATGGACGCCTGGATGAACAGCGAGGGCCACCGCGCCAACATCCTGAACTGCGACTTCAAGACCCTCGGGGTCGGGGTGCACTTCGGCGAGGGCGGGCCGTGGTGGACGCAGGACTTCGGGTACTAGTCGACAGGGCCACACTAACCAGCAGTTAGCGCACCCTGTCGGTTAGCGCTGTGCTCCCGTACGCTTGACGCATGACCATCACCCAGGACGGCGTCATGGAGCCGCAGCCTCCGTACGACGTCTTCGCCCGGGCCTGTCCCTCGCGCACCACCCTCGAGCACGTGATGGGCCGCTGGGGCGGGCTCACCCTGAGCGCGCTGCACGAGGGGTCGTTCCGGTTCAACGAACTGCGCCGCCGGGTGGACGGCGTCAGCGAGAAGATGCTCTCCCAGACCCTCCAGGCCCTGGAGCGCGACGGCCTGGTGCACCGCGAGGCGCAGCCGACCAACCCGCCGCGCGTCGACTACGAACTCACCCCGCTCGGCCGCGGGGTCGCCGAGCACCTGCTGGCCGTCGTCCACTTCGTGGAGGGCCGGATGGGCGAGGTACTGGCCGCCCGCGAGCGTTACGACGACTCGCGCGGCGCCCGCTGACACTTCGGGCAGAAGTAGCTGGACCGGTTCATCCAGGGCCGCCTGCGCATCGGCGTGCCGCACCTGCGGCAGGGCAGCCCCTCCCTGCCGTAGGCGTCCAGTGAGCGGTCGAAGTACCCCGACTCACCGTTGACGTTGACGTACAGGCTGTCGAAGCTGGTGCCGCCGACGGCCAGCGCCGCGTTCATCACGTCCCGTACGTGGCCGAGGAGTTCGGCGGTGCGCGGGCGAGTGAAGCCGGAGGTCGGCCGCTCGTAGTGGAGTCGGGCGCGCCAAAGCGCCTCGTCCGCATAGATGTTGCCGACTCCGCTGATCAGCGACTGGTCGAGCAGCGCCCGCTTGATGGTGGACCGCTTCCGGCGCAGCGCCCGGTGGAAGGCCTCGTCGTCGAACAGCGGGTCGAGGGGGTCGCGGGCGATGTGCGCGATGACGTCCGGCAGTCCGTCGGGGGTGTTGTCGTGCAACGACAGCCCGCCGAAGGTGCGTTGGTCCACGAAGCGGAGTTCGGTGTCAACCTCGTCGGCGAATCGGACGCGGATTCTGAGGTGCTTCTCGTCCGGGGCGTCGTGCGGCTGCACCAGCAGCTGGCCGCTCATGCCCAGGTGGGCGAGGACCGACTGGCCGGTGTCCTCCAGTGGCAGCCACAGGTACTTGCCGCGCCGGCTCGGGGTGCCGAAGCGGTGGCCCTTGAGCCGGTGCGTGAAGTCGTCGGCGCCGGCGAGGTGCCGTCGTACGGCACGCGGGTGCAGGACCTCGGCCTCGGCGACGACGCGATGGGCGACCCACCGCTCCAGGCCGCGCCGTACGACCTCCACCTCGGGCAATTCAGGCATCGGGACTCCCGGGAAGGACCGTGGACGATCCGAGCGCCCGCCTCCGTGGAAAGGTGGCGGGCGCTCGGGCTGCGCTGTTCGTCAGGCGGAGGCGGCGGACGACGGCGGGCCGTCGTCCTCTTCAGCCTCGGCCTCGGCCGCCTGTTCGGCTGCCTTGGCCTTGGCACGCTCGTCCGCCGCGGCGCGGATGGCGCGCCAGGCGGACTCGGCGGCCTGCTGCTCCGCCTCCTTCTTGCTGCGGCCGGTGCCGGTGCCGTACGAGACGCCTCCGACGCGGGCGGCAGCAGTGAAGGTCTTCTCGTGGTCGGGGCCGGTCTCCGTGACCAGGTACTCGGGCACGCCGAGGCCCTCCGTCGCGGTGAGCTCCTGGAGACTGGTCTTCCAGTCCAGGCCGGCTCCGAGGTTCGAGGACTTCTCGATCAGCGGGTCGAAGAGCCGGTGCACCAGCTCGGACGCCGAATCGAGGCCCTGGTCGAGATAGACCGCGCCGATCACCGCTTCCAGGGTGTCGGCGAGGATGGACGCCTTGTCCCGGCCGCCCGTGCCCTCTTCACCGCGGCCGAGCCGGATGAAGGAGCCCAGGTCGAGACCGCGGCCCACCTCCGCGAGCGCACGCGAGTTCACCACCGCTGCCCGGAGCTTGGCCAGCTGGCCCTCGGGCAGGTCGGGGTGGGTGTTGTACAGCGTGTCCGTGACGACGAGACCGAGGACGGAGTCACCGAGGAACTCCAGCCGCTCGTTCGTCGGCAGGCCGCCGTTCTCGTACGCGTAGGAACGGTGGGTCAGCGCACGCACCAGAAGGGCGGACTCGAGCTTGTAGCCGAGCCGCCCTTCCAGAAGCGTGTGGGACGAGGCCGTGCTGTCCGCCTTCTTCTTGGCGGTTGGGTCCGCCTTGGGCTCATCGCCCTTCTTGGGACTGGACACAGTGCCTCTCACCTGGCCGCTCAGACTTCGAGGACCTGGCGCTTGTTGTAGGTGCCGCAAGACGGGCACGCGATGTGCTGCAGCTTGGGCTCGTGGCAGCGCTCGCACGCAACCAGGGTGGGGACCGCAGCCTTCCACTGCGACCGGCGGTGGCGCGTGTTGCTGCGCGACATCTTCCGCTTCGGAACAGCCACGGCTACTTCTCCTGCTTCTCGTCGACGCCCGCTTCCGCGTCAGCGCCGGACATCTCGTCCTTCTCGCCGTCCTTCATGGAACCGGCGAGTCCCTGCAAAGCCGCCCAACGGATGTCGACGGCGTCATGGTGGTGGTCCGGGTCGTCCGTGAGCCGGGCTCCGCATTCGGAACACAGGCCCAGGCAGTCGTCCTGGCACACCGGCTGCATCGGCAGTGCGAGCACCACCGCATCACGCAGCACTGGCTCGAGGTCGAACAGGCCGTCCTCGATGAAGAACCTGTCCTCGTCGTCCTCGGCGTCGTCGCCCGGTTCCGCGATCACGCGGCCCCGGTCGTCGGCGTCAGGGTACGAGAACAGTTCCTGGAAGTCCGCTTCGAGCTCCTGCTCGACCGGCTCCAGACACCTTACGCACTCCCCCTCGGCCTGTGCACGGGCGGTGCCGGTGACGAGCACACCTTCCATGACCGACTCGAGCCGGAGTTCGAGCTCCACCGGGGCGCCCTGCGGCACTCCGATGACCCCCTTGATCCCGAAGTCCTCGGGAGCGTCGATCGTGCGGGTCAGGCGCTGCAGGGCACCAGGACGCCGTCCCAGCTCGTGTGTGTCGAACACGAACGGGTTGCGGTGGTCGAGGCGCGTGTGAGGAGCCATTCCTGCTTTCGATCTTCGAGCTCAGAGGGACGCCGTCCTGAGATGCCTCCGGGCAGCGTGGATCGCGGGCGTAGACGCGACCGAAGAGCCAGGATACTGGACCTTTCGCTGTCGGCCCAATCCGCCTGTCTTCCGGCCGCCTTCCGCCGGGTTTCCGGCCGGGTTTCCAGCCGGTTTCCTACAGGCCCCGGCCCTGTTCGTACGCCCGCAGCTGCTCCGGCGTGATCATGCCGGTGTCGAAGAGGCTGGTCTCGTCGAGGGCGTACGACTGGTGCGGCTGGTGCTGGGCCGCCGGCTGCTGCTGGGGGTCGTAGACGGGCTGCTGGCCGGTGTCGTAGCCCTGGTAGGCGGCGGCGTACGGATCGGCCTGCTGGTAGCCGTAGGGGTCCTGCTGGTAGCCGTACGCGTCCTGCTGGGCGTAGACGGGCTGCTGCTGGGGGTAGCCGTACGGATCCTGCGCGACCGGCTGCTGCATGGGCTGCTGGTCGTACTGCGGCTGCTGCTGGGGCTGGGGCTGCTCGGCCGGGGCTGCCTGCGCCTGCGCCTGCGCCGCCTGGGCGTCCTGGTCGGCGAGGGCCGCGAGGTCGGCGAGGTAGTCGGCGTCGCTGGAGTGCTGGAAGGTCGTGTCGTCGTCGGCGAGGGCGCCGAGGGCGTCGGAGGCGATCCGGCCGTGCAGCTTGGCGCGGCCCTTGCCGACCGCCTCCAGGGTCTTGGCGAGGACCGCCTCGAAGGCGCCGAGCTTGACGTCGACGTAGGCGTCGGCGTCCCGGCGCAGGGTCTCGGGGTCGTGGCTGCGCTCGGGGGCGTCCTCGTCCTCGTAGCCCTGCTCGTCGAGTCCGGGGCCGGTGCCGAGCAGCTTCTCGCGGCCGCGGCCGACCGAGCCGAGGGTCTTGGTGAGGACGACCTCGAAGTTCGCGAGCTTGGAGTCGACGTAGTCGTCGGCGTCGGCGCGGACCTCCTCGGCCTCCTGGCGGGCCTCGGCGAGGATCCGGTCGGCCTCGGCCTGGGAACGGCGGGCCACCTCGGTGTCGGAGATCAGCGAGCCGCGCTCGGCGTGCGCGGTCTCGATGATCCGCTCGGCCTCCATGCGGGCCTGCTCGACCATCTGGTCCCGGCCGCCGATCAGCTCCTCGGCCTGCGCGAGCGAGCCGGGCAGCGCCTGGCGCAGTTCTTCGAGCATCGCGAGCAGCTCGGCGCGGTTGACCACGCACGACGCCGACATGGGCATGGACCGGGCGCCGGTGACCGAGGTCACGATCTCGTCGAGCTTCTTCTGCACGTCCACCTGTGCTCGCCACTCTCTACAGCTGGGTTGGAGACGGACGGGACGACTGTAGCCCCATCAGTCCCTGCCGAGACGCTTGTTGAGGGCCTCCAGAACGGCCGGCGGAACCAGGTGGGCGATGTCGCCGCCCCACTGGGCCACCTCCTTGACCAGCGAGGAGGAGAGGAAACTGTAGGTCGGGTTGGTCGGTACGAACAGCGTCTCGACACCCGACAGACCGTTGTTCATCTGGGCCATCTGCAGCTCGTAGTCGAAGTCGCTGACGGCCCGCAGGCCCTTGACGATGGCCGGGATGTCACGCTGCTTGCAGAAGTCGACGAGGAGGCCGTGGAAGGCCTCGACCCGGACGTTTCCGTAGTCGGAGGTGACGGTGCGGATCAGGTCGATCCGCTCGTCGATCTCGAACAGGCCCTTCTTGGACTTGTTGATCATCACCGCGACGTAGACCTCGTCGTAGAGACGGGACGCACGGGCAATGATGTCGAGGTGTCCGTTGGTGATCGGGTCGAACGACCCGGGACAGACGGCGCGGCGCACTTGAGATCCCTCGCTCTCCGGTCCGGTCATCGTGCGTCTTCGCACGTAGAGGCGGCGCGACCGTACCAAAACGTTCCCTCGCCGTAGCGACGGGACCGGAGGCCTTCGAAGCCGGTCGGCCAGTTGAAGACGCCACCTCTGGTGCTGCGCTCCACGGTGACGAGAGCGTCCGGCGCGAGCCAGCCCTCCGAGCGGAGTGTGAGGAGAATCTCCCGAAGATCGTCGTCCGTGACGGCGTACGGGGGGTCCAGGAAGGCGATGTCGTACGGCGGTGTGGGCGCCGGTGACTGGATGACCTGCTCGGCCTTGCCCGCTCTTACCTCGGCGCCGGGGAGCCCCAGATTCTTCACGTTTTCACGTACGACGCGGGCGGCTCTGGGGTCGGCCTCGACGAGGAGGGTGTGGCCGGCGCCCCGGGAGAGGGCCTCCAGGCCCACGGCCCCGGATCCCGCGTAGAGGTCGAGGACGCGTTCGCCGTCCAGGGGGCCGCCCAGGAGGGACTGCCAGGTGGAGAAGAGGCCTTCGCGTGCGCGGTCGGAGGTGGGGCGGGTTCCGGTGCCGGGCGGCACGGAGAGGCGCCGTCCGCCTGCCTGGCCGGCGATCACGCGGGTCATGGGAGGGTCCTTCTTCGAGGGCGGCTTACGGGTTCAGTTTGGCAGGCCTACTGGGGTGGGTGCCTGGTCCGGGACGGCGGCTGCGGGTCCGATGCGGTTGCTCGCGCAGTTCCCCGCGCCCCTTTCGGGGCGCGGCGGCTCAGCCCTTTTCCAGGTACTGCTCTCTCTCCTCGTCCAAGAGGGCGTCCAGGGCCGTTCGCAGACCCGGGAGGTCGGTCAGCTCCGGGTCTTCGGCCACCAGCGCCGTCGCCTCCTCCCTCGCCTCCGCGATGATCTCCTCGTCCTCGATCACGGCGAGGACGCGGAGGCTGGAGCGGGCGCCCGACTGGGCCTGGCCCAGGACGTCGCCCTCTCTGCGTTGTTCGAGGTCGATGCGGGAGAGCTCGAAGCCGTCCAGGGTGGAGGCGACCGCCGTGAGGCGCTGGCGGGCGGCGCTCGCCTCCGGCATCTCCGTGACCAGGAGGCAGAGGCCGGGGGCGGAGCCCCGGCCCACCCGGCCGCGCAGCTGGTGGAGCTGGGAGACGCCGAAGCGGTCGGCGTCCATGATCACCATGGCGGTGGCGTTGGGGACGTTGACGCCGACCTCGATGACCGTCGTGGCCACCAGGACGTCCGTGTCGCCCGCGGCGAAGCGGCGCATGACCGCGTCCTTGTCGTCGGGGTGCATGCGGCCGTGCAGGACCTCGACCCGGAGCCCGTTCAGCGGGCCCTTGGCGAGGTGGTCGGCCACGTCCAGGACGGCGAGCGGGGGGCGCTTCTCCGCCTCGTCCTCGGCGGACTTCTTCGCCTTCTTGGGGTCGGCCGCCTCATCGATGTCGTCGCCGATGCGGGGGCAGACGACGTAGGCCTGGTGGCCGTTCCCGACCTCCTCTCTGACCCGTTCCCAGGCGCGGGCCAGGAAGTGGGGCTTGTCGGCGGCGGGGACGAGGTGGGTGGCGATCGGGGAGCGGCCGGCCGGGAGCTGGTCCAGGACCGAGGTCTCCAGGTCACCGAAGACCGTCATGGCGACCGTGCGGGGAATGGGGGTGGCGGTCATGACGAGGAGGTGGGGCGGTTGCTTGCCCTTGCCCCGGAGGGCGTCCCGCTGTTCGACGCCGAAGCGGTGCTGTTCGTCGACCACCACCAGGCCGAGGTCGTGGAACTGGACCTTGTCCTCGATCAGCGCGTGCGTGCCGATCACGATCCCCGCGTCGCCCGTGACCAGGTCGAGCATCGCCTGGCGGCGGGCCGCCGTGCCCATCGAGCCGGTGAGGAGGACGACCTTGGTGGCGTGGTCCGCGCCGCCGAGCATGCCGCCCTCGGCCAGCTCGCCCATCATCTCGGTGATCGAGCGGTGGTGCTGCTGGGCCAGCACCTCGGTGGGGGCGAGCATGACCGCCTGGCCGCCCGCGTCGACCACGGCGAGCATGGCGCGGAGGGCGACCAGCGTCTTGCCCGAACCGACCTCGCCCTGGAGGAGGCGGTGCATGGGGTGTTCCGTCGCCAGGTCGTCGAAGATCTCCTTCGAGACCTTCTGCTGGCCGTCCGTGAGGGTGAACGGGAGGCGGTCGTCGAAGGCCGTCAGGAGGCCGTCGGGGGCCGGTCTGCGGGCCACCGCGGGGAGCAGGGCGTCCGCGTGGCGGCGGCGGGCCAGGGCGACCTGGAGGACGAAGGCCTCGTCCCACTTGAGGCGGTCGCGGGCCGCGGCGATGTCCGCCTTGGTGTGCGGGCGGTGGATCTTGAGGAGGGCTTCGGGGAGGGAGACCAGACCGCGGCCTTCACGGAGGGGCGGGGGGAGCGGGTCCAGGGCCTCCTGGGCGCTGGGGAGGACGATCTGGACCGCCTTGCCGATCTTCCAGGACTCCAGCTTCGCGGTGGCCGGGTAGAGGGGGATCAGGGTTCCTGCCCAGGTCTCCACCGATTCGGCCGGGTCGTCGCCGCGCAGCAACTCGTAGGCCGGGTGGGCCAGTTGCAGGCGGCGGTTGAAGACCGAGACCTTGCCGGCGAACATCGCGCGGGTGCCCGGCAGGAGTTCCTTGTGGGGTTTGTGCACGCCGTTGCCGAAGAAGACCAGTTGGAGCCGGCCGCTGCCGTCGGTGATCGTGACCTCCAGGCGCTGGCCCTTGCCGCGGGGCGCCTTGGCGGAGGCGAACGTGTGCAGGCGGGCGTCGGCGACCATGGCGACCACCGTCACGTGCTCGTCCATGGGCAGGTCGGCGAGGTGGGTGAGCTGGCCGCGCTCCTCGTATCTGCGGGGGTAGTGGTGCAGGAGGTCGCCGACGGTGTGCAGGCCGAGATGCTCGGCCATCACCTTTGCGGTGGCTGGGCCGAGCACTTTCTTCAGCGGTTCTTCCAGTGCGGGCACGAGATCCATTGCACACCACACCACTGACAATGCCGTATATGTCTCGGGAAACCCCTGGTCAGACGGCCGTTTTGAGTCATAGGATGGCGCGCTCCGGCCATCCTTCCGCGGTCACCACCCCACCAGGGACCGCCCGACCCCGCGCCGACCACGTCTTCCCCCCTCCGGCGCAGCGACGATGGACTCCCAGACCTCACAGTCATCCCAGGCATCACAGTCACCTCATACGTTCCAGGTCGACCTGCGTGGTTTGGTGGACCTGCTCTCCCATCACCTGTACTCCAGCCCCAAGGTCTACCTGCGCGAACTGCTGCAGAACGCCGTGGACGCGATCACCGCGAGACGGGCCGAACAGCCCGACGCCCCGGCGCGGGTGCGGCTGTACGCCGACGGCAGCGCCCTTCGGGTGGAGGACAGCGGCGTCGGGCTCACCGAGTCCGACGTGCACAGCCTGCTCGCGACCATCGGGCGCAGTTCCAAACGGGGGGACGGGCTGCAGGAGGCCCGTTCCGACTTCCTGGGCCAGTTCGGCATCGGGCTGCTGGCCTGTTTCGTGGTCGCCGAGCGGATCCGGGTGGTCAGCCGCAGCGCCCGCACGCCGGACGCGCCGCCCGTGGAGTGGACGGCGCGCGACGACGGGTCGTACACCGTAAGGACGTTGGCGCCCGAGGCCCGCCCCGAGCCCGGTACCACCGTGCATCTGGTGGCGCGGGCGGGTGCGGCCGAGTGGCTGGACGAGCGGCGGGTGCTCGCGCTGGCGCGGGACTTCGGTTCGCTGCTGCCGTACGACGTGCGGGTGGGCGACGAGGCGGTCACCGACCTGCCGGCGCCCTGGGACCGGCCGTACCCCTCCCCCAGCACCCGGCGGGTGGCGCTGGCCCGGCACTGTCACGAGCTGTTCGGGTTCACGCCGTTGGACTCGATCGCGCTGGACGTGCCGCTGGCCGGGATCCGGGGGGTGGCGTACGTGCTGCCGTCGGCGGTGAGTCCGGCGCAGCGGGCCACGCATCGTGTGCACCTCAAGGGCATGCTGCTCACCGAGCGGGCCGAACAGCTGCTGCCGGACTGGGCGTTCTTCGTGCGCTGCGTCCTGGACACGGACAGTCTGCGGCCGACCGCCTCGCGCGAGTCGCTGTACGAGGACGAGACGCTGGCCGCCGTACGGGAGGCGCTCGGCGAAAGGATTCGGTCCTGGCTGACCGGTCTTGCGGCCGGTGATCCGGAACGCCTGGCCGCGTTCCTGTCCGTGCATCACCTCGGGGTGAAGTCGCTGGCCCGGCACGACCCGGAGATGCTGCGGACCATGCTGCCGTGGCTCCCCTTCGAGACCACCGACGGGCAGCTGTCCCTGGAGGAGTTCGCGCAGCGGCACCCGGTGGTGCACTTCACGCGGACGGTCGAGGAGTACCGGCAGGTCGCGCCGATCGCCTCCGCGCAGGGCGTCGGGGTGATCAACGGCGGTTACACGTACGACAGCGAGCTGGTCGAGGCGCTGCCGTCGGTGCGGCCCGGGACGGTGGTCGCGGAGCTGGACGCGGACACCGTGACCGCGCATCTCGATGCCGTGGACCCGGCGGAGGAGCTGGCGGTGGCGGGGTTCCTGGGGGTGGCGCGGGCGAAGCTGGACCCACTGCAATGTGACATTGTACTGAGGGCCTTCCATCCCCTCTCGGTCCCCGCCCTCCACCTCGACGACCGCGCCGCCCGCCACGAACAGGCCCGTGCGGAGGCCGAGGAGCAGGCCGACGACCTGTGGGCGGGCATCCTGGGTTCGCTGCGCGGCAGCGCGCCCCGCGCCCGTCTGGTGCTCAACCACCTCAACCCGCTGATCCGGCGGATCAGTGCCCTCAAGGACCCGGAGCTGATCGGCACCGCGACCGAGTCGCTCTACGGTCAGGCGCTGCTGATGGCCCAGCGCCCGCTGCGGCCGGCCGACTCGGCGCTGCTCAACCGCTCGTTCATCGGCCTCCTGGAATGGGCCACGCATGGGGAAGACGATCGCTGATGGAGATTGCTGACTTCGACTCGCTGCGCCGGGCGATGGCGGAGAACTCCGAGGAGCCGGAGGGTCCCGCCCGCAACGCGCGCGCGGAGCAGCTGCTGGCGGAGGCCGAGAAGCTGAACATCCCGCTCGCCGTGATCGAGGCGCTCGGGCACCAGCTGAAGGTCTACAACTACAGCTCCGAGAAGGACAAGATGTTCGTCCCGTTCGCGCGGCTGCTGCGGATGTGGGACGAGCGGCCCGAGGACTTCGACGAGTACGAGGCGCATTCGCTGCACTGGGTCTTCAAGTGGATGTCGGCAGGCATGCTCGACCAGCCGCACATCCCGCTCGCCTCGATCGAGAAGTGGCTGGGCGAGATGGAGCACCGCTACCGGCTGGCCGGGCACTCCGAGCGGGCGGTGCGCAGCGCCGAGTTCAGTGTCGCCGGGCACATCGGTGACCTCCCGCGCGCGGAGCGGGCGTATGAGGCCTGGCTGGCGGCGGACCGGGACCGGATGGCCGACTGTCACGCGTGCGAGCTGCACGGGCAGGGCGGCTGGCACCTGAGGAACGGCCGGGACGCGGAGGCCCTGGAGGTGTGGGGGCCGGTGCTGGACGGCGAGTACAGCTGCGCCCACGAGCCGCACACGGTGCTGGCTTCCTCATTGGTGCCGCTGCTGCGCCTCGGCCGCGTCGAGGAGGCCCGCGCGCACCATCTGCGCGGTTTCCGTCTCGTCCGCCCGATGGAGAGCATGCGGGGCGCCTACGCGGACCACGTCGAGTTCTGCGCGCTGACGGGCAACGAGGCGCGCGGTCTGGAGCTGCTGGCGGAACGTCCCGCCTACTTCACGGACACCGGGCAGCCGCGCAGCCGGATGGACTTCCTGGCGGTGGTGGCGCTGCTGATGGACCGGCTGACCGGGCTGGGGCTCGGCGGGCAGCGGGTGCCGGGGCCCGCCGGGCGGGCGTGGACCGCCGGGGAACTCGCCGGGCACGCGCGCGCGGAGGCCCTGGAGCTGGCCGCGCGGTTCGACGCCCGCAACGGCACCTCCTACGTCGGTGACCAGCTGCGCGAGCGGATGGCGCAGCAACCGCTGGCGGACCGGCTGCCGCTGGGCGTGCGGGCGGCCCGGACGGCGCCCGCCGGCCCCGTCGTGCCGGTCGCCCCGGCGCACGCGCCGGAGCAGTCGGAACAGCCGTCGCTGCCCGCGCTCCTGGCCGAGGCCCGGCGGCTGTCGGACACGCTCCAGCCGCACGCGCTGGAGGCCTGGGCGGCGGTGGCGGAGGCCGCCGAGGAGACCGAGGTGGACACGTATGTCCGCGCGGAGATCGCCGACCACACGGCGATGGGGCGCGGCCCCGAGGGGGTCGAGCTGTTCGAGCGGGCGGCGGAGCTGTACGCGGAGGCGGGCGACGAGGGCGAGGCGATCGCGGCACGCGCGCGTGCCGCGTACGTGCGCGCGCTGTCCGGGGAGCTGGCCGAGGCGCTGGCCGCGATCGACGAACCGTACGACCGGATCCTCGCCCTGTATGCGGACGACTCGACCGGGGTGCGGCAGACGGCGTCCGTGCTGATGAGCCGGGCCCGGATCCTGATGCGGCAGGTGCACGAGCGGTCCGAGGGCGCCGCGGAGGCCGAGCAGGCGGTACGGGAGCTGCTGGCGCTGGTCGGCGGGCGCGGCGGGTCCGACGTGCGGCTGGTGTCCCGGGCGGCCGAGGGGCGGGCGATGCTCGCCGAACTGGCCGAGCACGCCGGGGACGGGGAGCGGGCGGGTGAGCTGTTCCGGCAGGCGTCGGCGCAGTTCGTCGGCGCGGAGCTGCCGTGGTTCGCGGTCGAGTACGAGGTGCGGGTGGCCGCGCTCGCCCACGAGCAGGGCGACCCGGCGGAGGCGGAGCGGGCGCTGCGCGCGGCGCTGGAGCACGGCGGGCCGTACGTGGAGCCGGTCGGGCGGGCGCAGTTGCATCTCCAGCTCGCGGAGGTGGTCGGCGGCCGCGGGGCGGCCGAGGAGGCCGCCGAGCATGCCCTGGAGGCCGCGCACTGGGCCGACGAGGCCGGGGAGAGCGGCACGCTGGGCGCGTGGGCCCGGCACCAGCTGGGCGGCTTCCTGCTGCGGCAGGGGCGGTTCGCGGAGGCCGCCGAGGTGCTGGAGTCGGCGCTGGCCGACCTGAGCGCCGAGACGCACGGCGACGGCGCGGTCGTCCAGACCCAGTGGTGGCTCGGGGACTGTCTGAGCGAGCTGGGCGAGCATCACGCGGCGGCCGAACGGCGGCTGCAGGCGGCCGAGATCGCCCGGCACTGGCCCGAGCAGCACGACCACGCCACCCTGGCCCACCTGGCCGCGGAGTCACTGGGCAACGCGGGGCTGCCCGCCGAGGCGGACCAGGCGTACACGCGGGCGGGCGAGTTGTGGCGGGAGATGGGCAATGTGCACTTCCTGGTGCGTTCGCTGCGGGCCCGCGCGTGGCTGGCGCTGCGGACGGAGGCGGGGACGGAGGGCGCGCGGAAGCTGATGGCGGACGCGGTCCGGGAGTGCGAGTCGGCGCTGGAGGGCGTCGCGGACCCGGCGGCGGCGGAGCGGCTCGCCGGTGAACTCGGGCACACCCACCGGCAGTTCGGTGACCTGCTGGCCCGTTCCGTGCCGGAGGACGCCGACGATCCGGCGATCCAGGAGGCGTTCGAGGCGGCGCTCGCGGAGATGGCGGCGGCGATCTCGGTGTTCGCCACGCTCGGCGAGGACGGGCTGCACGGCCGTACCGCCGCGGAGCTGGCCGCCGGCTGGCTGGAGGCCGACCTCAGCCGTCCGGCCGCGGCGACCGCACGCGCGCGTGCGGTGCTGGACGCCTACGAGGGCGCCGACCCGGCCGACGAGACGGTCCGGGCCCGGCGGGCGGAGGCCCGGCAGCTGCTGGAGCCCACGGAGGAGTGAAGGTGGGCGGGAGCGGGGCTCACTCGACGCCGATGAGGAGCGGAGCCCCCTGCCGGCCGCCCCGGTAGACCACCGTGTCGACGGCGAGGTACGCCTCGCGCACGCGTGCCTCCAGGCGGTCGGCGACGCCGTCGGGGGCCTCGTCGCCGAGGACGAGGGTGACCAGCTCGCCGCCGGCCTGGAGCATGCGGTCCAGGACGGTCTCGGCGGTGGCGGTGACGTCCGAGCCGATCACCGCCACGTCGCCGTCTATCAGGCCCAGCACGTCCCCGGCCTGGCAGATGCCGGCCATGGTCCAGGACTGCCGCTCGGCGACCACGACCTCGGCGTAGCGGGTGGCGCCGGCCGCCGAGGTCATCTGGACGACGTCCTCGTCGAAGCGGCGGTCCGGCTGGTGCACCGCGAGCGCGGAGATGCCCTGGACCGCCGAGCGGGTCGGGATGAGGGCGACCCGGATGCCCTCCGCGCGGGCCTGCTCGGCCGCGGCGGCGGCCGTGTGCCGCAGGTCGGCGTCGTTGGGCAGCAGCACCACCTCGCGCGCGTGGGCGCGTCGTACGGCGTCCACCAGCTCCCCGCTGGCGGGCGGCTCCCCGGGGCGGGCGAGCACGGTGGTCGCGCCGGACTCGGTGTACAGCCCGGCCAGCCCCTCCCCCGGCACGACGGCCACGACCGCCCGCTGGACCCGCTCGCGCTGCGGCCGCTCCCCGCCGGTGTGCACGTCCCCGGCGCCGAAGTGCGTGATCCGGATCCGGTAAGGGCGTCCGGCCTCCACGCCCGCCTCGACCGCGGCGCCGGCGTCGTCGACATGCACATGGACGTTCCACAGGCCGTCGCCGCCGACCACCACCAGGGAGTCGCCGAGGGCGTCGAGCCGGGCTCGCAGCCGGTCCACGGCGGCGTCCTCGGCCTCCAGGAGGTAGATGACCTCGAAGGCGGGTCCGCCGCCCGGCTCGGCGCAGCTCGCGGCCCGGGCGTCGGAGACGGCGTCCACGCGCGCGTGCCCGGCCGGGCCCTCCACGTGCGCGTGCAGGTCGAAAGCGGTGGGCGTCTCCCCCGTGAACGCCTCGACGAGCGCCCCGAGCACCGCGACCAGACCCCGCCCGCCGGCGTCCACCACCCCGGCCCGCTCCAGTGCGGCGAGTTGTCCCGGAGTCGCCGCGAGCGCCTTGCACGCACCCTCGTAGGCGGCCCGCGCGACCGCCCCGCAGTCGCCCTCCACCGCGTCTGCGGCGTCCGCCGCGGCCGCCGCGACCGACAGCACCGTGCCCTCCACCGGGTGGGCGACGGCCTGGCGGGCGGCGTCGGCGGCGTGCCGCAGGGCGAGCCGCAGCCCGTCGGCGTCGATGTGAGTCGCGTCACCCTCGGCGAGGATGTGAGCCATGCCGCGCAGCAGCTGGGACAGGATCGTGCCGGAGTTGCCGCGCGCGCCTATGAGGGCGCCGTGCGCCATCGCGCGGACGGCGTCCGCCAGGGTCGGCACCTCCTCGCCCAGCTCGTAACCCGCGAAGACGGCCTCCACGGCCCCCGCGGCCGACTCCACCGTCATGTAGAGGTTCGTACCGGTGTCGCCGTCGGCCACCGGGTAGACGTTGATCGCGTCGATCTCCTCGCGCGACCGCCCGAGCGCACCGAGCGCCAGTCCGCACCAGGTGCGTACCGCGAGAGCATCGAAGAATGTCTGCGGCACCTGCGCCACCTGCGCCTCCCTGAGCCGGCCGAACGTGGACGCAGCGTAGACCCCGGAGGGGTGTCCGCCGGAAGAGGGCCGGGGGCGGGCCCTGAGCTGCCATGCTAGTTTCGTCTAACGGACGCAGCCGTTGTATGCTGCTCCGGTTGCCCGATCTGATCGGGCCATTCCCCTGGCAACGCCACTCAAGATCTTCGATCCGAAGGCTCTCGATCCCGGCACGCCGGGATTCAACCGTAAGTGCATCTGAAGTCTTTGGAGTGACCCGTGGCTGCCAACTGCGACGTCTGCGGCAAGGGGCCGGGCTTCGGCAACAACATCTCGCACTCGCACCGCCGTACGTCCCGCCGCTGGAACCCGAACATCCAGCGTGTGCGTACCGTGGTCGGCGGGACGCCGAAGCGCGTGAACGCCTGCACCTCGTGCATCAAGGCCGGCAAGGTCTCGCGCTGACGCACTGTCGCTGAGCGCGCGGCCAACGCTGGTTCGCTGCAGTGAGCCGGTCCACCTCAGGGTGGGCCGGCTTTTTGCCATGCCCGACACCAGGCCTGACAAGCTGATCCCATGCGCTTCGGCATCCTGGGCCCCCTGGACGTACGCACCGACGACGGCACCCCCCTCGACCCCGGCGGCCCCCGCCCCCGCGCCCTGCTCACCCTGCTGCTCCTGGACGCCGGCCGGCCGGTCTCCCTCCAGCGCCTCACCGACGGGCTGTACGGCGCCGAGCCGCCCGCCGGGGCCGCCAACGCGCTCCAGTCGCAGGTCTCCCGGCTGCGCAGGCGGCTGGCCCCGCACGCGGAGATCGAGGCCGGCGCGACCGGGTACCGGGTCGCCGTCGCCCCCGACACCGTGGACGCACACCAGTTCGAAGCCTGGGCCGGGGCCGGACGCGCCGCCCTCGCCGCCGGCGACCATGCGACCGCCGCGGCCCGGCTCCGCGAGGCCCTCGGCCTGTGGCGCGGCCCCGCGCTGCCCGACGTCCCGGACGCCGAGGCCGAGGCCGCGCGGCTCGAGGAGCTGCGGCTGGCCGCCGTACAGGACCGGATCGAGGCGGACCTGGCGCTCGGCGGCGGCGCGGAGCTGGTGCCGGAGCTCCGGGCGCTGCTGGCCGGCCGCCCGCTGAGCGAGCGGCTCTACGGGCAGCTGATGCGGGCCCTGCACGCCGGCGGGCGGCCCGCCGAGGCCCTCACGGTGTACGAGGAGGCCCGCCGCACGCTCGCCGACCGGCTGGGCGCCGATCCCTCCCCCGAGCTGTCCGCGCTCCATCTGGAGCTGCTGCGGGGCTCGGCACCCGAGCGGCCCCGCCTCCCGGTCCAGCTCACCCGCTTCGTCGGCCGTGAACCCGAACTCGCCCGGATCGCCGCCGGCCTCGCCGACTCCCGGCTGCTCACGCTGACCGGCCCGGGCGGGGCCGGCAAGACCCGGCTCGCCGTCGAGGCCGCCCAGCTCCGCCCCGCCGCCTGCTTCGTGGAACTCGCGCCCCTCACCGACGGCTCCCGGATCCCGTACGCCGTCCTGGCCGCCCTCGGCGTCCGCGAGGGCCTGCGCAGCCCCGCCGCCGACACCACGGACCGGCTGCTGGCCGCCCTGGAGGACCGCGAACTGCTGCTCGTCCTGGACAACTGCGAGCACCTCGTCGAGGAGGCCGCCAGGGTCTGCGCCCTGCTCCTCGCCGCCTGCCCGGGCGTGCGCGTGCTCGCCACCAGCCGGGAGTCACTGGGCATCACCGGCGAGATCCTGGTCCCGGTGCCCCCGCTGCCACCGGAACCCGCGGTGCGGCTCTTCCTGGACCGGGCCCGCGCGGTACGCCCCGGTTTCCCCGGCCACGCGCGTGTGGCCGACATCTGCACCGCCCTGGACGGGCTGCCCCTGGCCATCGAGCTGGCCGCGGCCCGGCTGCGCACCCTCACCCCCGACGAACTCGCCGACCGCCTCGACGACCGTTTCCGCCTCCTGTCCCGCGGCGACCGTTCCAAGGCGCCCCGGCACCGCACCCTGCGCGCGGTCGTCGAGTGGAGCTGGGATCTGCTGGACGAGGAGGAGCGGGAGCTGGCGCGACGGCTGACGGTGTTCTCCGGGGGCGCGACGCTGACGGCGGTCGAGGCGGTGTGCGGGCTGCCGTATCCGGAGGACGTGCTGGCCTCGCTGGTCGAGAAGTCGTTCCTGGAGGTGTCCGAGGGCCGCTACCGGATGCTGGAGACGATCCGGGCCTTCGCCGCCGAGAGCCTGCCGGATCCCGAGGATCTCGGGGACGCCCACGCCGGTTACTTCCTGCGGCTGGCCGAGGAGGCCGAGCCGCGGCTGCGCGGCGGCGGGCAGCTGCCCTGGCTGGCCCGGCTGGCCGCCGAGCACGCCGACCTGGACGCGGCGCTCCGCCACCTCGTCCGCCGTGACAGCGCGGGCGCCCTGCGCCTCATGGGCCCCCTGTCCTGGTTCTGGCGACTGCGCGGGGTGCACGGCGAACGGGTGGCGACGGCACGGGAGCTGCTGGCCGCCGTCGGGGACGCGCCGCCGCCCGGCCTGGAGGAGGAGTACGTACTCTGCGCGGTCAACGCGCTCTCCGGCACGGGCGACGAACCGGAACTCGTCGCGCGCGTGGACGCAGTGCTGGACGCCTACCGGGGGCCGTTGCGGCTGCCGTACATCCTCGTGCTGTGGGCGGTCGCGGCCGGTCCGCGGCCCGCCACCGACGCGCACGCGCTCACCCTGGCCGGCGACTCCCCCTGGGCGCGCGCCCTGCTCGACGTCGGCCTCGGCTTCCGGGCCCAGTTCGCGGGACGGCCGCGGGAGTCCGAGGAGTACTTCGCCCGGGCCCTGGCCGGATACCGGGTCACCGGTGACCGCTGGGGCATGGCCAACTGCCTCGACCCGCTCGGCATGCTCGCCCACACCCGCGGTGAGTCCGACCGGGCCCTGGAACTGCTCGACGAGGGACTGGCGTACGTGCGGGAGCTGGCCGCGCCGGAGGAGACCGCCGACCTGCTGCGCACCCGGGCCACCGTGCTGCTGCACCGGGGCGACACGGCGGCCGCGGTGGCCCACTTCGACGAGGCGCTGGCACTCGCGCGGGGCGCCGGGCTCCCCGACAAGGTGGCGGCCGCCCGGCGCGGTCTGGGCGACGCGGCCCGGCTGTCCGGGGACACGGCACACGCGCGCGTGCACTACGAGAACGCCCTCCAGGAGTGCGCCGCCAACTGGTTCAGCGTCGGCGAGACCGTGCGCAGCCTCATCGGGCTCGGCCGCACGGCCGCCGCCGAAGGGCACGCGGAGGAGGCCCGCGACTGGTTCCGGCAGGCCGTCGAGCTGGCCGTGGAGGGACCGGGCGACCTGGAACTGGCCGACGCGGCCGAGGCGCTGGCCTCCGCCGCCGGCTCGGCCGAGCGGGCCGCGGTCCTGCTGGGTGCGGCGACGGGCCTGCGGGGCGGCCTGGCCGAGGCGGACCCGGACGTCGTACGCGTCGAACGGGAGGTACGGGCGAAGCTGACCGCCGAGGCGTACGACCAGGCCTTCGAGCAGGGCCGACGGCAACGGTCGGCGGCGGTCAGCGAACGGTAGGGGGACGGTCAGCGCCCCCGCCGAAGCTCATCGCATGACGAAGAACACGACGAAGAACACGACCAAGAACACGACCAAGAACCTCTCGGATCTCAGTGTCCTGATCTCCGGCGCCAGCGTCGCCGGACCCGCCCTCGCCCTCAACCTCGCCCGGCTCGGCGCCCGCGTCACCGTCGTCGAGAGGGCCCCGGACCTGCGCGGGGGCGGCTTCGCGGTCGACTTCCGCGGGCACGTCCACCGCACGGTCCTGACCTCCATGGGCATCTGGGACGAGATCCACGCCCGCCAGACCCACATGGGCCGCCAGACGGTCGTCGACGCCGACGGCAGCCCGCGCGTCGACCTGCCCGCCGAGCTGATGAGCGGCGACGTGGAGATCTTCCGCGGCGACCTCGCCCAGATCATGTACGAGCGGACCAGGAACGACGTCGAGTACGTCTTCGGCGACTCGATCGCCTCCCTCGCGGAGGACCCGCAGGGCGTCGACGTCACCTTCGAGCAGGGCGCGCCCCGCCGCTTCGACCTGGTCGTCGGCGCCGACGGGCTGCACTCCAACACCCGCCGGCTCGTCTTCGGCGACGAGTCCCGCTACCTGCGCTTCTTCGACCACTACGTGGCCGGCTTCGACGTCCCCAACCACCTGGGCCTGGACCGCACAGGCCGCGTCTACAGCGAGCCCGGCCGCGCGTTCGTCATCGGCAACTACGACGGGGACCCGGACCGTGCGGGCGCACTGCTGGTCTTCCGGTCCGAGGAGCTGTCGTACGACCGCCGGGACGTCACGGCGGTCAAGCGGATCCTGGCGGACCGCTTCGCCGGGATGGGCTGGGAGACCCCGGCCGTCCTCAGGGCCCTCGAAGACGCCGACGACCTGTACTTCGACGCGATCGCCCAGATCCACGTCGACCGCCTCGTCAAGGGGCGGGTGGCGCTGCTCGGGGACGCCGGGTACGGGGCGACGATGGGCGGGATGGGGACCGGCGTGGCGATCGTCGGGGCCTATGTCCTCGCCGGTGAACTGGCTCTCGCGGGCGGCGACTTCCGTACCGCCTTCGCGGAGTACGAGTCCCGGATCCGGGACTTCGCCAAGGGCTGCCAGAAGATCTCCGGGAACGCGGGCCCGTTCTTCGCCCCGCCGACCGAGCGGCGCATCCGCAGCCGGGACCGGATGTACCGGGTGCTCGCCTCGCGGCCGCTGGCCCGGTTCTTCAAGAGGATGACCGAGAAGGCGGCCACGGACATCAGGCTGCGGGAGTACCCGGCGCTGTCCGCGGTCTGAGGGCCCAGCCGTGGTCCACGGGCCCGATCCCGGCGCCGAGCGCGAACCCGGCCGCGATCGCACCGGTGACGTACTCCTTGGCCGCCGTCACCGCCTCCGGCACGGACTGCCCCTTCGCGAGCTGCGACGCGATCGCGGAGGCGAGGGTGCAGCCGGTGCCGTGGGTGTGCCGGTTGTCGTGCCGGGGGGCGCGCAGCAGGAGCTCGTCGGTGCCGTCCGTGAGCAGGTCGACGGCCTCGCCGGGCAGGTGCCCGCCCTTGATCAGCACCCAGGTCGGGCCGTACGACAGCACGGCCGCCGCGGCCCGGCGCAGATCGGCCTCCGACTCGACCCGCACCCCGGTGAGTTGGGCCACCTCGTCGAGGTTCGGGGTGGCGACGGTGGCCAGCGGGAGGAGCTGGGTGCGGACCGAGTCGAGGGCGGAGGCGGCGAGGAGCGAGTCACCGTGCTTGGAGATCCCGACCGGGTCGACGACCACGGGGACGTCGGTGGCGGCGAGCAACTCCGCGACCGTCTCGACGAGTTCGGCCGAGGCGAGCATCCCGGTCTTCACCGCGTCCACGCCGATGTCGTCGACCACGCTCCGGTACTGGGCGCGGACGGCCGCCACCGGCAGCTCCCAAGCCCCCTGCACGCCCGTCGAGTTCTGCGCGGTCACCGCCGTGAGCACGCTCATGCCGTGCACGCCCAGCGCCAGCATCGTCTTCAGGTCGGCCTGGATCCCGGCCCCGCCACCGGAGTCGGAGCCCGCGACGGTCAGGACCCGCGGCAGGCTCATGACTCGATGTCCCCGAAGTGGTCCCAGCCGCCCTTGCTGGTCCAGGGCGCCCCGTCGACGGTCACCTGGGGCAGCGCGGACGGGTTGAGGACCTCGCCGATGACCTTCCAGCGGGCGGGCAGCTTCACGTCCGGCGGGAAGGTGGCCACGATCGCGTGGTCCTCGCCCCCGGTCAGCACCCACTGGATGGGGTCTACGCCGACGGCCTGGCCGATGTCGTTCATCTGGGTCGGGATGTCGATCGCGCCGGAGCGGATGTCGATCCGCACCTTGCTGGCCTCGGCGATGTGCCCGAGATCGGCGATCAGCCCGTCGCTCACGTCGCACATCGCGGTAGCGCCGAGGGCGGCGGCGGCCGGGCCCGCGTGGTACGGCGGCTCGGGGCGGCGGTGCGCCTCCACGAACGCCCGCGGCGAGCGGAAGCCCCGGGAGAGCACCGCGTAGCCGGCCGCGGACCAGCCCAGCCAGCCCGTGACGGCGATCAGGTCGCCGGGCTGGGCGCCGGCCCGGGTGACCGGCTCCTGGTTGCGCAGATCGCCGAGCGCGGTGATCGACACCATGATCGTGTCGCCGCGGACCACGTCGCCGCCGACCACCGAGGCGCCGGCCACCTGGCACTCGTCGCGCAGGCCGTCCATCAGCTCGCTGGGCCAGGTCACCGGGAGCTCGGCGGGCACCACCAGGCCGAGCAGCAGGGCGGTCGGCACGGCGCCCATGGCGGCGATGTCCGCGAGGTTCTGCGCGGCCGCCTTGCGGCCGACGTCGTAGGCCGTGGACCAGTCGCGGCGGAAGTGCCGGCCCTCCAGCAGGATGTCGGTGCTCGCCACCACCCGGCGGTCGGGCGCGGCGACCACCGCGGCGTCGTCGCCGGGACCGACCCGGACCGCCGGAGTGGTGGTGAGACGGGAGGTGAGCTCCCTGATGAGCCCGAACTCCCCCAGCTCACCAACAGTGCCCTTCATTGCCCTTACGCCCCTTCTCTGCCTTGCCGTGCCCGCTCGCGCGTCACCGTCGTCGTGGATACGGTCGAGGTGACCGTCAACATCTGTCGTGCCTGCACCCCGGCGCGCAAGCCCCTGTCCGCGCAGGTCTCCCCGCGGTGAGCGGCGACGCGATACCGTGGCGTTCCTTTTCCCCACATGATCCTCGTGGCCGCCCTGGAGGTTCCGTGGTACAGGCGTACATCCTGATCCAGACGGAGGTCGGCAAAGCGTCGACCGTCGCCGAGACGATCAGCAAGATCCCCGGCGTCATCCAGGCCGAGGACGTGACAGGACCGTACGACGTCATCGTGCGCGCGCAAGCCGACACAGTCGATGAGCTCGGTCGCATGGTGGTCGCGAAGGTCCAGCAAGTGGACGGCATCACGCGCACCCTGACCTGCCCGGTCGTCCATCTGTAGCCCCCGTCTACCCTTGGCCGGTGAACATCTTCCGTCACCGGCCATCCGGTCTGCCCGCGCTCGCCGCGCTGATGATCGCGGCAGCGGGCTGCTCATCAGCAGACGACGCCCCGTCGGCGGCGGTTCCCAGTCCGGGCGGGGCGGTTGCGAAGCTGTGCCGTCGCCTCGACGGGGTGCTGCCGAAGAAGGTCGACGGACTCACGCGCCGTGACCCCGAGCCCTCGTCCGCGCTGACCGCGGGCTGGGGGGACCCCGCGATCATACTGCGCTGCGGTGTCTCGCGACCCGCGAAGATGTCCGATCCGGAGGCCGACGGGGTCGAGGTGAACGGGGTGGGCTGGTTGCTGGAGCAGCAGGCCGACAAATCGTTTCGATTCACGACGACGTTGCGGAAGGCGTATGTCGAGGTGACGATTCCCGCGGGGCGGACCGGGGACGGCATGGCGCCGTTGGTGAGTCTGGCGCCTGCCATCAAGAAGGCGGTGCCGGAAGGGATTGCCGACTAGGCGGGTCCGGCGAGGTCCGCAGCGCCCCGTCAGGCAGCGCCCCCTTGGGGGCGCGTCAGCGCAGGCCCGTCGAGCGGTTCAGGGCTGCCTGGATCAGGCGGTCGATCAGCTCGGGGTAGGCGACACCGGTCGCCTGCCACATCTGGGGGTACATCGAGATCGGGGTGAAGCCCGGCATCGTGTTGATCTCGTTGATGACGAAGTCGCCGTCCTCCGTGAGGAAGAAGTCGGCGCGGACCAGGCCCTCGCAGGACGCGGCCTCGAAGGCGTCCACCGCGAGCTTCTGCACCTCGGCGGTCTCCTCGGGGGTGAGGGGGGCCGGGACGATGCCGGGGGTGGAGTCGATGTACTTGGCCTCGAAGTCGTAGTACGCGTGCTCGGAGGGTGGCGGGATCTCGGCCGGGACCGAGGCGCGTGGGCCGTCCTCGAACTCCAGGACGCCGACCTCGATCTCACGGCCGCGGATGCCCGCCTCGATCAGGATCTTCGGGTCGTGGGACTGGGCCTCGGCGATCGCCTCGTCCAGGCCGGAGAGGTCGTCGACCTTGGTGATGCCGATCGACGAACCGGCACGCGCGGGCTTCACGAACAGCGGCCAGCCGTGCTCGCCGGCGAAGTCGACGATCCGCTTGCGGGCGGCGGACTCGTCCTGCTGCCACTCGCGGGGGCGGATCACCAGGTACGGGCCGACGCCGAGCCCGAAGGAGGCGAACACCCGCTTCATGTACTCCTTGTCCTGGCCGACGGCCGAGGCGAGCACGCCCGAACCGACGTACGGGACGCCGGACAGCTCCAGGAGACCCTGCAGGGTGCCGTCCTCGCCGTACGGTCCGTGCAGCACCGGGAAGACGACGTCGACCTCGCCGAGCGCCTTGGGCACCGAGCCGGGCTCGCTGTAGACGACCTCGCGGCTGGCGGGGTCGACGGGGAGGACCACGCCGCCCTCGGTCGACTCGGCGAGGTCGCCGACCTCGGGGGTGCGGCGCTCGGTGATGGCCATGCGCTCGGGTTCGTCGGCCGTGAGCACCCAGCGGCCTTCCCGGGTGATGCCGATCGGCAGGACGTCGTACTTCGTCCGGTCGATGGAGTTCAGGACGGCTCCGGCGGTGACCGTGGAGATCCCGTGCTCGGAGCTGCGGCCGCCGAAGACGACGGCCACGCGCGGCTTGCGAGCGGGCTGCTCAGGGCTCTGGGGGAGGTTCTGGGTGCTCATATCGCGTTGAGAGTACCCGGTGGTAGGGCCCCGAGACAGCGTCGGCAGGGCGGGTTCGCTCAGCGTCGTTCGGGCTTCGCGCTGCGCGACATCAGCTCCTTGAGGGCGACCACCGGCGGCTTGCCCTCGTGCACGATGTCGACGACCGTCTCGGTGATCGGCATCTCCACGCCGTGCCGGCGGGCCAGATCGGCCACCGACTCGCAGGACTTGACGCCCTCGGCCGTCTGCTTGGTGACCGCGATGGTCTCCTCCAGGGTCATGCCCTTGCCGAGGTTGGTGCCGAAGGTGTGGTTGCGGGAGAGCGGGGAGGAGCAGGTGGCCACCAGGTCGCCGAGCCCGGCGAGACCCGAGAAGGTCAGCGGGTCGGCGCCGAGGGCGAGGCCGAGCCGCGCGGTCTCCGCGAGGCCGCGCGTGATGAGCGAACCCTTGGCGTTGTCGCCGAGCCCCATGCCGTCGGCGATGCCCACGGCGAGGCCGATGACGTTCTTCACCGAGCCGCCCAGCTCGCACCCGACCACGTCGGTCTCGGTGTACGGCCGGAAGTACGGCGTGTGGCAGGCGGCCTGGAGCCGCCGGGCGACCGTCTCGTCGGTACAGGCGACCACGGCGGCGGCCGGCATGCGGGCCGCGATCTCCCGGGCGAGGTTGGGTCCGGTGACGACGGCGACGCGGTCCGCGGCGACCTTGGTGACGTCCTGGATGACCTCGCTCATCCGCATGGTGGTGCCGAGTTCGACACCCTTCATGAGCGACACCAGGACCGTCTCGGGCGCGAGCAGCGGCGTCCATTCGGCGAGGTTGGCCCGCATGGCCTGGGACGGCACCGACAGGAACGTGAAGTCGGCGCCGGCGGCCGCCTCGGCGGGATCGGTCGTGGCCCGCAGGTTCTCGGGGAGTTCCACGCCGGGCAGGTAGTCGGGGTTGGTACGGCCCGAGTTGACGGCCTCGGCCACCTCCGCGCGCCGCGCCCACAGGGTGACCTCGCACCCGGCGTCGGCGAGCACCATCCCGAAGGCCGTACCCCACGAACCCGCGCTGAAGACCGCCGCCTTGGCAGGCTTGCTCACTTGCCGCTCTCCTCTTCCGCACCGCTCTGCGCACGCGTGCGGCGGCGCTGCTCGATCCGCACCTGCCGTGGATCGTAGGGGGTCTCGGGAGCCTTCTCGCCGCGGATCTCCTCCAGCTGGCGGGTGATGGCCGCCATGATGACCTCGGTCGCCTCCTTGAGGACGTCCTGGGTCATCTCCTTGTCGTAGAAGCGCGTGAGGTCGACCGGCGGGCCCGCGAGGACGTGGTGCGTCTTGCGGGGCAGCAGGTTGAGCTTCTTCGCGTACGGCGGGAGCAGTTCGTTGGCGCCCCACTGGGCGACCGGGATGACCGGGCACTTGGTCTGCAGGGCGACCCGGGCGGCACCGGTCTTGGCGGTCATGGGCCACTGGTCCGGGTCGCGGGTGATCGTTCCCTCAGGGTAGAAGGCGACGCACTCGCCGCGCTCCACGGCGTCGATCGCGGCCCGGAAGGCGCTGAGCGCGTCGGTGGACTCGCGATAGACGGGGATCTGGCCGGTACCGCGCATCGCGGCGCCGACGAATCCCTTCTTGAAAAGCCCGCTCTTCGCGAGGAATCTCGGAACGCGGCCGGTGTTGTACTGATAGTGGGCGTAGGCGAAGGGGTCGATGTGGGAATTGTGGTTCACCGCGGTGATAAATCCGCCCTCGGCCGGAATGTTCTCCATTCCGCGCCAGTCCCGCTTGATCAGAACGACCAGCGGAGGTTTGCAGAGCACCGCAGCGAAGCGGTACCAGAAGCCGATTCTCCGGCGGGGCACGCGGACACCTTCCTCTAGGACTTCATCCCGGCCTGGGATCGGGAAGAAGTGTGGCCCCGGCCCGCCGGCCTGTCGAGAACACCGTACGCCTCGGCATCGCGACCACCCCGGGAGCCCGGGTGACAATGAGGCAACAAGGGAGGGACGGTACGACTGTGCAGTGGACCCTGGTCATCCCGCTCAAGCCGCTGGCCCGTGCCAAGAGCAGGCTCGCGGACACCGCGGCGGACGGCGTGCGTCCGTCACTGGCCCTCGCCTTCGCCCAGGACACGGTGGCGGCGGCGCTGGCCTGCCTGTCGGTGAAGGATGTGGCGGTCGTCACGGACGACACGCTGGCCGGGCGCGAGCTGTCGGCGCTGGGCGCGCGCATCGTCCCGGACACGCCAGCGAGCGGCCTGAACGCGGCGCTGCGGCACGGCGCGGCGGCCGTCCGGGCGTCGCGTCCGGAAAGCCCCGTGGCGGCCCTGAACGCCGATCTGCCGGCGGTGCGCCCACTGGAATTGTCCCGGGTCCTGGACGCGGCCGCGGAATTCCCGCGCGCTTTTCTCCCGGACGCGGCGGCAATCGGCACCACCCTGCTGGCGGCGACCCCCGGCCATGAATTGGCGCCGGCATTCGGCCTGGATTCCCGCGCCCGGCACGCCGCCTCGGGCGCCGAGGAACTGCGACTGGTGGGCGTGGACTCGGTACGCCAGGACGTGGACACCGGCGCCGACCTGCGCGCGGCCCTGGCCCTGGGCGTGGGCCCCCGCACGGCCACGCTGGCGGCCCGCCTACTGATCCCGGACCAGTAGGCTGCGCTCATGCAGGCGACCGCATACACGTACGACCCGGTGACGCACAGTGGCCAGGTACTTCTGGACGACGGGACACCGGTGCCGTTCGACGGCCCGGCTTTCGAGGCGGGCGGACTGCGCCTGCTCAGGCCGGGGCAGCGAGTACGGATCGAAACAGAGGGGACCGGAGCGGCCCTCCGGATCACCCTGGTGACTTTGCAGACGCTCTGAGTGCAGATACCAGGGGCGCTGGGGGTACCCCCGGCCGAAGGCTGGGGGAGGAACTGCGCGACCAGCCCCCACGGCGCTGCACCCGAAACACGACGCGCATCCCCAAACACACCGCGGGCCGGACTCCCCAAGGGAATCCGGCCCGTCGCGTGAGTACCTCGACGCTCCCCGCGTCAGCGAGCCGTGGCCTTCTTGGCGGGAGCCTTCCGAGCCGTCGACTTCTTGGCCGGCGCCTTCTTGGCGGTGACCTTCTTGGCCGGCGCCTTCTTCGCGGCCGTCTTCTTCGCCGTCGCCGTGGTCTTCTTCGCGGTGGTCTTCTTCGCCGCCGCCGTGGTCTTCTTCGCGGCAGCGGTGGTGGTCTTCTTGGCCACCGTCTTCTTCACGGCGGTCTTCTTCGCCACCGCCGTGGCCTTCCTCGCGGTGGTCTTCTTCGCCGCCGCCTTCTTGACCGTCGCCGAAGCGCCGCCGGTCAGGCTGCCCTTGGGCGCCTTCTTGACCGCGACCTCGCCGCCGCGCGGCAGCTTCTTGGAGCCGCTCACCAGGTCCTTGAAGCCCTGACCGGCACGGAAGCGCGGCACGGAGGTCTTCTTGACCCGAACCCGCTCGCCCGTCTGTGGGTTGCGGGCGTAGCGGGCGGGGCGGTCCACCTTCTCGAAGGACCCGAAGCCGGTGACCGAGACCCGCTCACCCGCGACGACCGCGCGGACGATGGCGTCCAGGACATGGTCGACAGCCTCGGCGGCCTGCTGGCGGCCGCCCATCTTGTCGGCAATCGCTTCTACGAGCTGCGCCTTGTTCACGTCTTCCCCTTCGGAGACATCGCCAGAACGAATGTGTTCAAGCTTTTTCGCACGTTAGGCAGATATATACCGCAAATCAAACACGAAACGGGCTTATCACCCTTGTGCCGCAACGGACTCGGCCTGCTCGTACGGTCCGGTCAGCGGTCCTCTTCGGGGATTCGACCCGCGTCGAGGTCCGCGTTGAACCGTTCGAGCCGCCTTGCCGCGTCGGCGACGTCGTGTTTGGCCGCGGCCGTAATGACCAGCAGCTTCCGGGTCAGCGCCATCCGTACGCCCTCCGGGACTTGCAGTGCGCGCACTTTTGTGTGCGCTTCCTTGAGTTGGCCCGCGACCGCCGCATAGAGCTGGAGTTGGCCGTCGTGTTCCATGCACAGATTGTGCCATCTGGGGCGAGTTGTCGCCTGCGCAGGGTGCAACTGGCGCCTCAAATGGCCTTCCGGGCACTTGCGGAAGCCGCGGACACAGCACTCACGTACCCCGACAACATCCGCCCTAACGTGGGAAGTTGGCAAGACCTGCGACAACGCGAGCGCCCGTTCGGGTGCAGACATGGCTGTACCCCCAATCGTGGCGATCGGGGGTACAGGAGGGGTGTTGCGGTGGCTGAAACCAGCCGTATTCAGATGTGTCGGTTCACGCCGAAGCGGCGCCGGCTCAGACCTGGAGCGTCCGCGGCTTGTACGACGGCCGCTTGGCCTCGTACTCGGCGATGTCGGCCTCGTTCCGGAGGGTGATGGAGATGTCGTCCAGGCCGTTCAGCAGCCGCCAGCGGGAGTTCTCGTCCAGGTCGAAGGAGGCGGTGACGCCCTCGGCGCGCACCTCGCGGGCCTCCAGGTCGACGGTGATCTCGGCCTGCGGGTCGTTCTCGGTGAGCTCCTGCAGCGCCTCCACGATCTTCTGGTCCAGGACCACCGTGAGCAGGCCGTTCTTCAGCGAGTTGCCCCGGAAGATGTCGGCGAAGCGGGAGGAGATCACGGTCTTGAAGCCGTAGTTCTGCAGCGCCCAGACGGCGTGTTCGCGGGAGGAGCCGGTGCCGAAGTCGGGGCCGGCGACCAGGACGGTCGCGCCCTGCCGCTCGGGGCGGTTGAGGATGAAGTTCTCGTCCTTGCGCCAGGCCTCGAACAGACCGTCCTCGAAGCCGTCCCTGGTGACCTTCTTGAGCCAGTGAGCAGGGATGATCTGGTCGGTGTCGACGTTGGAGCGGCGCAGCGGGACGGCCCGGCCGGTGTGCGTGGTGAATGCTTCCATGGCTGATCAGACTCCAGCGGGCGTGGATACGTCGGCGTCGGACAGGTCGGCGGGCGAGGCCAGGTGGCCCAGGACGGCCGTGGCGGCCGCGACCTGCGGGGACACCAGGTGGGTACGGCCGCCCTTGCCCTGCCGGCCCTCGAAGTTGCGGTTGGAGGTGGACGCGGAGCGCTCACCGGGGGCCAGCTGGTCGGGGTTCATGCCGAGGCACATCGAGCAGCCCGCGTGCCGCCACTCGGCGCCGGCGTCCTTGAAGACCACGTCCAGGCCCTCGGAGACGGCCTGCAGACCGACCCGCGCGGAGCCGGGGACGACCAGCATCCGTACGCCGTCGGCGACTTTGCGGTCCTTGAGGATCTCGGCTGCGGCGCGCAGGTCCTCGATCCGGCCGTTGGTGCAGGAGCCTACGAAGACGGTGTCCACGTTGATCGAGCGCAGCGGCTGGCCGGCCTCCAACCCCATGTACTCCAGGGCCTTTTCGGCGGCGAAGCGCTCCGAAGCGTCTTCGTACGAAGCCGGGTCGGGGACGTCCGCCGAAAGCGGCGCACCCTGCCCCGGGTTGGTGCCCCAGGTGACGAACGGCGAGAGCGCGGCGGCGTCGATGTGCACCTCGGCGTCGAATTCGGCGTCCGCGTCCGTCTTCAGCGTCTTCCAGTACGCGACGGCGGCGTCCCAGTCCTCGCCCTCGGGGGCGTGGGCACGGCCCTTCAGGTAGGCGAAGGTGGTCTCGTCGGGGGCGATCATGCCCGCGCGGGCGCCGGCCTCGATCGACATGTTGCAGATGGTCATCCGGGCCTCCATCGAGAGCTTCTCGATGGCGGAGCCGCGGTACTCCAGGATGTAGCCCTGGCCCCCGCCGGTACCGATCTTGGCGATGATCGCCAGGATCAGGTCCTTGGCGGTGACGCCGTCGGGCAGCTCGCCGTCGACCGTGATGGCCATGGTCTTGGGGCGGGCCAGCGGCAGCGTCTGGGTGGCCAGCACGTGCTCCACCTGGGAGGTGCCGATGCCGAACGCCAGCGCGCCGAAGGCACCGTGCGTGGAGGTGTGGGAGTCGCCGCAGACCACGGTCGTACCGGGCTGGGTCAGGCCCAGCTGGGGGCCGACGACGTGTACGACGCCCTGCTCGACGTCGCCCAGCGGGTGCAGGCGCACCCCGAACTCGGCGCAGTTCTTGCGCAGCGTCTCCAGCTGGGCGCGGGAGACCGGGTCCGCGATGGGCTTGTCGATGTCGAGGGTCGGGGTGTTGTGGTCCTCGGTCGCGATGGTGAGGTCGAGGCGGCGCACCTGGCGGCCGTTCTGGCGCAGCCCGTCGAAGGCCTGCGGGCTGGTCACCTCGTGCAGCAGGTGCAGATCGATGAAGAGGAGGTCGGGCTCGCCCTCGGCGCGCCGGACGACGTGGTCGTCCCAGACCTTCTCCGCGAGTGTCCTACCCATCGCTTTCCCTCCGGCCGGCAGACGTGCACCGGCCCAACTAGAGATCTTGAGGAGGCGGCTGCCCGAGTACCGGGCCCCTGAAGTCGTGGTTCCGGGCGTCCGCCGCCGGGCCCGTTGGTCTGCGGGCCACTGTGTGATTCCAGGGTGGCGCGTTCCACGGAAAATTGAACTTGCGTTTCACAGAGTGAGACGTGAGTATCGTTGCATGGACAACAGTAGCGGCGTCGGCGTTCTGGACAAGGCGGCCCTTGTCCTGAGCGCCCTGGAGTCCGGTCCGGCCACCCTCGCGGGTCTGGTCGGGGCCACCGGACTGGCACGGCCCACGGCCCATCGGCTGGCCGTGGCCCTGGAACACCACCGCATGGTGGCACGCGACATGCAGGGCCGTTTCATTCTCGGTCCGCGACTCGCGGAACTGGCCGCGGCGGCCGGCGAGGACCGCCTGCTCGCGACGGCGGGCCCGGTGCTGACGCACCTCCGTGACATCACCGGAGAGAGTGCGCAGCTGTATCGCCGCCAAGGGGACATGCGGATCTGCGTGGCCGCGGCGGAACGCCTGTCCGGACTTCGGGACACGGTCCCGGTCGGCTCGACGCTCACGATGAAGGCCGGTTCCTCGGCGCAGATCCTGATGGCCTGGGAGGAGCCGGAGCGGCTGCACCGCGGCCTCCAGGGCGCCCGCTTCACGGCGACGGCCCTGTCGGGCGTCCGCCGCCGCGGCTGGGCCCAGTCCATCGGCGAGCGCGAGCCGGGCGTGGCGTCGGTGTCGGCGCCGGTGCGGGGGCCGTCCAACCGCGTGGTGGCGGCCGTCTCCGTCTCCGGCCCCATCGAGCGCCTGACCCGCCACCCCGGGCGCATGCACGCGCAGGCGGTCATCGACGCGGCGGCCCGCCTGTCGGAGGCGCTGCGCCGTTCCGGCTGAGGACCGACACGAACGTTCCCGTCGGGAGAGGCCGGCCTCAACGCCGCGGCAGGTCTCTTCCCACGGGAGTGGAGAAACCCAGGGGCGCGGGGAACTGCGCGACCAGCCACTCGCCGCCCGCACCCGCCCAGTGAGCGAAGCTCCTACGGCACAGAATGTGCCACCACAGGCCGTCAGCCGTCCGCGACGCCGTCGTGGCTGATCGCACAGTTCCCCGCGCCCCTAGGGGGCGCTCCGGTGAGCGAACCGGTCCTTCGCGTAACGCCCCCGGCGCTCCAGCGGCAGCACCCCGCTCGCCGCGCCCATCCCGAACTCCGGCATGTCGAAGTAGATCGACTCGTACGCGCCCTCGGGCGCCACGTACGTCTCGTGCCACAGGCCCACGTGCTGCCGCAGCTTCCCTTCACGCTCCTTGCGGTTCACGATGCTCCACATCCCGTGGTGCAGCATCTCCGGCGAACTCGCGTACGCGTACAGCTTCTCCTTCGACTCCCAGTACTGGACGACGTAGTACGTCCGCGGCGAAGCCGTCAGCAGGATGCGGCCGAGCAGCCCCCGGCCGGGATCCCGCGCCAGCTCCCTCAGCATGCGGAACATCGACAGCATGACCGGGAGCCACTGGTGGACCGCCCAGAAGTGGTTGATGCGCATGCCGATGAGCAGGACCACCGCGTCACCCTCGCGGGCAGCGGTCGTACGGCCCGGAATCGGTTTGGTGAACATGAGGAACGACACCCCCGGAGCCTGTCGGATAGCGGCACTATCCTTCTGTCGGTGTTTGGATAGTGGCACTTACCAAGGAGGCGCGCAAGACATGCGGCTTGCCCAGTTGAGCGAGCGCAGCGGGGTGTCCGCCGCGACGATCAAGTACTACCTGCGCGAGGGGCTGTTGCCGCCGGGCCGCCAGGTCAACGCCACGACCGCGGAGTACGACGAGGAGCACCTGCGGCGGCTGCGGCTGGTGCGGGCGATGATCCAGGTGGGGCGGATCCCCGTGGCGACGGTCCGCGAGGTGCTCGGGCATGTGGACGACGACTCGCTGGGCCGCACGATCCGGGTGGGCGCCGCCCTGTGGGCGCTGCCGCAGCTCCCGGAGCCGGACGAGGACGACGAGTACGTGCGGGCCGCGCACCGGGAGGCCGACGCCCTGCTCGACGCTCTCGGCTGGGAGAACGCCAAGCAGCTGACGACCATCTCCCCCGCGTACCGCCGGCTGGTGGTCGCACTGGCCGCGTTCCGCCGCCTCGGCTACGACTGGGACGCCGAACTCCTGCTGCCGCGCGCGAAGTTGATGTACCAGGCGGCCGTCGCCGACCTGGACTTCCTGGAGACGCATCCGTCGGAGGCGGAGAAGGTGGAGGCCGCGGTGGCCAGCGCGGTGCTGGTGGAGCCGATGCTCCAGGCGCTGCACCGGCTGGCCCAGGAGGAGGAGACAGCCCGGCGTTACGGCTTCGAGTAGGGAGACGTACGCCCCCGTGCCGTACGCCCCTTCGCCGTACGGCACGGCAAAGGCCCTCCGCCGAAGCGGAGGGCCTTCTGTGTGTACCCCCGACCGGATTCGAACCGGCGCTACCGCCTTGAGAGGGCGGCGTGCTAGGCCGCTACACAACGGGGGCGAAGATCTGCGTTTCCGCAGATCCGAGCTGGTCTACCTGGACTCGAACCAAGACTAACTGAACCAGAATCAGTCGTGCTGCCAATTACACCATAGACCAATGTGGTTTAGACCAGTTCGTACCCCCGACCGGATTCGAACCGGCGCTACCGCCTTGAGAGGGCGGCGTGCTAGGCCGCTACACAACGGGGGCCCTAGCGATCATCCGTGGAAGATCTCCGTACCCCCGACCGGATTCGAACCGGCGCTACTGCCTTGAGAGGGCAGCGTGCTAGGCCGCTACACAACGGGGGCTTTGCAGATGAGCTCTGCGAGCTGGCCTACCTGGACTCGAACCAAGACTAACTGAACCAGAATCAGTCGTGCTGCCAATTACACCATAGGCCACTGGAACGCAAGCCCCTGAGGGGATCTTGTTCTAGTTTCGCGCCTCCGGTTCCGGCCTTTCGGCCCGCTCTCCGGCGGCGCAGGAAGAACATTACCCGAAGGTGGACGGGGCTCCAAAACGGGTATCCGCGCGGAGGATCGCGGGCAGTTCGGCGAGGGAGGCGATCCGGTGCGGGCCGGCGGGAGCGTCGACCCCGGTGGACGGGTCGGTGGACGGGTCGGTGGACGGGCCTGTGGCCGGGTCGGTGGACGGCCGGAAGGCCGGCGCGGCGGCCGGTCCCCGGCGGTCGATCCAGACCGACAGCAGCCCGGCGTCCGCGGCGCCCCGCCCGTCGATCTCCGGGTGGTCGCCGACGTACGCGACCTGGTGCGGGGCGAGTTCCAGCGCCTCGCAGGCCGCCAGGAAGGCACCGGCCGCGGGCTTGGAGACGCCCAGTTCGGCGGCGCACAGGACGGCCTCGAAGCGGTCGTGCACCCCGAGCGTGCGCAGCTTGCGGTCCTGGACGTGCAGGCTGGAGTTGGAGAGCACGGCGTGCCGGTAGCCGGCCGCGAGGGCGTCCAGGGCGGGCAGGACGTCCGGGAACAGGCTCCAGACGGCCTCGTAGTGCGTCAGGTACCGGCGGAACCAGTCGTCGGCCTCGGCGTCGGTGAGCTCCGCCCCCAGGAACACCCGCACCCGGTCCCGGCGCTGGTCCTCGAAGGTGAGCTCGCCCGCCGCGAACCGCGCCCACTGCTGGTCGGTGATCTCCCGCCACCGCACCAGCGCCGCCTCCGCGCTCCGCCACCCCGCGAGCAGCCCCTCCGCCGCCAGGTGCGCCCGCATGCCCTCGCGGTCGGCACTCGTGTAGTCGAAGAGAGTGTCGTCCACGTCCCAGACCACGGCCCTGATCGTCATGACACCGACCGTACCCCGCGGGCGCCGTCAGCCCAGGGTGATCGTGCCGGTCAGGGTCAGGGTCCGGCCCTGACCGTCGCGGGGACGGGCGGTGAGCTTCCAGGTGTACGTGCCGGTCGGGGCCGCGGCGCCGCTGTCGGTGGTGCCGTCCCAGGCCGGGCGTACGGCCGCGCCCGTGGCGGCGCCGGTCAGGGTGCGCCGGACCGTGCCCGAGGGCGTGGCGAGCGTCAGGGTCCAGGTGGACGGCTTGTTCAGCTGCCACACCGGCGACCAGGGCGCCGACCTGGTGATGACGGACGGCGAGTAGACCTGCACGTCCATCTGGGCGAGCGGCGAGGTGGGGACGCCGCTGGGGACGAGCCACACCTGTCCGTACGTCGCGCCCAGGTAGGCGATCTGGCCACCGAACCGGTCCACGGCCCAACGGCCGTTGCCGGCACCCGTGTTCTGGTCGGTCGCGGGCAGCACGGCCACGACGCGGGTCGTCGCGGTCCCGGTGTGGACGTCGGTGAGAACCAGTTCGTGGGTGGTCCGGTTCTCGCGCACCAGGAAGCCGTCGCCGAGGCGGGCCGGGGAGGGGCCGGCGGGGACCGGGATGTTCCGCTTGGCCGCCCGGTCGTAGACCCCGGCCGGGCCGGAGGCGCCGCAGCTCCAGTAGAGGCGGCTGTTGACGGCCTGGATGTCGGTGGGGGTGCAGTGGGCGCCGGTGGTGACCGTGGTCGTGGTCCTGCCGGTCCTCAGGTCGTGGCCGGTGATCGACCCCTTGGTGCTGCCGGGCGTCCACAGGACCGTGCCCCACAGGGCCGCCGTGGTGCGGCTCCGGCTGAGCGCGACTCTGCCGGACGTGGCGCCGCGCGGGAAGTCGACGATCTTCTGCACGCCGGGCGTGCCGCCGTTGTAGAGCACGTAGCGGCCGGTGGCGCCGGCGATGCGGCCGCCGTGGTCGCCCGTCTGCACGTTCTGCAGCGAGGCGGTGTCGAGGCCGGTCTCGATCACGTACTCCCGGCCGGAGGAGTCGGTGAAGAGGTGGACGACGTGTCCGTCGCCGAGCGCCTCCAGCTGGGGGCAGGCGGCGTCGCCCGGGAGGCAGGTGGGGTCGGCCAGGGCGGGGCTGCGGCGGGTCTGCGGCCCGACCGGCACGCCGGCGGCGTCGAGCGCGAAGCTGGAGATCAGGTGGCCGTTGCCCTGCCTGCCGTCCAGGAACAGCTCACCGCCGGCCATGGCCAGCCCCTCGGCCCGTATCCGGTCGGCCGGGATCTGGGCCACCTTCTCGGTGGCGGTGCCGCCGTCCGCGGTGGGGGTGATGCGGTGGACGTTCCAGTCGAGGCTGGAAGTGCCCGCGGTGGCGAGTGCGCCGCCGTCCGGGGTCGGGCCCATTCCTCCGGAGGAGTTCGCGAGGACGGTGCGGGTCTCTCCGGTGGTCAGCGAGCGGGCCGTCAGCGCGGGCCTGGTGCCGCCCTGGACGAAGGTCGGGTTGCCGGTGAGGAGCTGGTCACCGACGACGGCCACCAGTTCGGCGCCCCAGGGCGTCATTCCGGTGGGCTGGGTGCCCGGGGCGGCGTCGACGCGGATGTACCTCCAGTCGGCGACCAGCCAGCGGTCGTTGAAGCGGACCGGCGGATCGGCGGCCACTCCGGTGACGTAGGTGCGGAAGGTGCCGTCGCCGAGGTCCACCAGCCCGACGGAGGTGGTGCCGTCCAGGGTGTAGACGATCGCGGCGCGGCGGACCGAGCCGCCCGGGACGTATCCGGTGGGCCGGGCGCCCGCGGGGAGTCCGGTCACGGGGAGGTCGGTGGTGGAGCCGTCGGCCGCGGCCCGCAGGACGTGCGGGGTGCCGGAGGCGTCCTGGGTCAGCACGCTCCAGCCGGACGTGGCCTTGTAGGTCTGGCCCGCCGGGATGGTGACGGTGGCGGTCACGCCGGTGGAGCGGTGCCGCTGAGTCACCTTGGCACCCCCGTCCCAGGTGCCGACCACGTCGGTGCCGGTGGCCAGGTCGTCCGGCCCGGCATGCGCGGGCGGGACGAAGCCCGGGTAGTCCACCCAGGTGCCGGAGCCGGCGGAGGTCCGGGGTTCCCACTGGAACCCGGACGCCCCCGCCCACATGTAGGACACGGAGGTCGGCTCCCACGACCTGAGCGTGACGAACCCGACCGGTGCGGGGACCGCGGGCCCGGCCTGCGCGGGCGAGGTCCCTGCGACGCCGGTCAGCGCCGCTGCTCCGGCGACGACGGCCGTGGCCAGTCTGCGCGAACGGATCGTCTTGTTCCGTGAACGGGTCACGTCCCCCACCCCCTGTACCGGTCGCGCATGCACATCATGCGCACAGGAAACATCCAACGTCCGGCCAGGAAGCGGAAGTTGGCCGGAGGGGTTAACTCCCGGAGACGGCTCGGGGGCTACTGGGGGACGCGTGAGGGGCGGCCTCCGGTGATCCGGTTGCCGCCCCTTCACGCGCACGTGTCTACGCGGTCAGCTTCGCCAGTGCCGCGTCGATCCGCGCCAGGGTCTTCTCCTTGCCCAGGACCTCGAGGGACTCGAAGAGCGGCAGGCCGACCGTGCGGCCGGTGACGGCCACCCGGACCGGGGCCTGGGCCTTGCCGAGCTTGAGGCCGTGGGCCTCGCCTGCGGCCAGGACGGCCTCCTTCAGGGACTCCGGGGAGGCCCAGTCGGCAGACTCCAGCTTCTCGCGGGCCGTGGCCAGGAGGGCGTCGCTGCCCTCCTTCATCGCCTTGGTCCAGGACGCCTCGTCCTCGGCCGGCTCCGCCAGGAACAGGAAGTCGACGTTCTCGGTGATCTCCGAGAGGACCTTCAGCCGGGTCTGGGCGTGCGGGGCGATCGCCTCCCACTTCGCCTCGTCGAAGTCCTCCGGGGCCCAGGGGGCGAAGGGGGCCTTCAGCCAGGGGGCGCAGCGCTCCGTGAAGTCCTTCACGTCCAGCATGCGGATGTGGTCGGCGTTGATCGCCTCGCACTTCTTCAGGTCGAAGCGGGCCGGGTTGGGGTTCACGTCGGAGATGTCGAAGGCCGCGACCATCTCGCCGATCGAGAAGATGTCCTGGTCGGCGGAGAGCGACCAGCCCAGCAGCGAGAGGTAGTTGAGCAGGCCCTCGGGCAGGAAGCCCTGCTCGCGGTAGAGATTGAGGGACGCCTGCGGGTCGCGCTTCGACAGCTTCTTGTTGCCCTCGCCCATGACATAGGGGAGGTGGCCGAAGGCCGGGACCTGCTGGGCGATGCCGAGGTCGATGAGCGCCTTGTAGAGGGCGACCTGACGCGGGGTGGAGGAGAGCAGGTCCTCGCCGCGCAGGACGTGGGTGATCTCCATCAGGGCGTCGTCGACCGGGTTGACCAGCGTGTACAGCGGGGCGCCGTTCGCGCGGACGATGCCGTAGTCCGGGACGTTCTCCGGGGTGAAGGTGAGCTCGCCGCGGACCAGGTCGGTGAAGGTGATCGTCTCGTCGGGCATCCGGAAGCGGACGATCGGGGTGCGGCCCTGGGCCCTGTACTCCGCCACCTGCTCCTCGGTGAGGTCGCGGCAGTGGCCGTCGTAGCCGGACGGCCTGCCGGCGGCGCGGGCGGCCTCGCGGCGGGTGTCCAGCTCCTCCTGGGAGCAGTAGCAGTGGTAGGCGTGACCGGCGTCGAGCAGCTTGGCGGCGACGTCCCGGTAGATGTCCATCCGCTGCGACTGGCGGTACGGCGCGTGCGGGCCGCCGACCTCGGGGCCCTCGTCCCAGTCGAAGCCCAGCCAGCGCATCGCATCGAGCAGCTGGTTGTACGACTCCTCGGAGTCGCGGGCCGCGTCGGTGTCCTCGATGCGGAAGACCAGCGTGCCCTGGTGGTGCCGAGCGAACGCCCAGTTGAACAAGGCGGTGCGGACCAGGCCCACGTGGGGGTTACCGGTGGGGGACGGACAGAAACGTACGCGAACGGGAGTGCCGGGTGCGCTAGCCACGCTTGACAACCTTGTTGGTGAGAGTGCCGATGCCTTCGATGGTGACGGCGACCTCGTCGCCGACGCTGAGGGGGCCGACCCCTGCCGGGGTGCCGGTGAGGATGACGTCGCCGGGGAGCAGCGTCATGGCCTCGGTGATGTTGACGACCAGGTCCGCGATGGAGTGGATCATCTCGCTCGTACGGCCGAGCTGGCGCTGTTCGCCGTTGACCGTGAGCTGGATCGTCAGGTCGGACGCGGTGGCGAGGTCCAGGTCCGTCTCCACCCAGGGGCCGAGCGGGCAGGAGGTGTCGAAGCCCTTGGCCCGGGCCCACTGCTTCTCGCGCTTCTGGACGTCGCGGGCGGTGACGTCGTTGGCGCAGGTGTAGCCGAGGATCACGTCCGCCACGCGCTCGCGCGGGACCTCGCGGCACATGCGGCCGATCACCACGGCCAGCTCGGCCTCGTGGTGGAGGTCCTGAGAGAAGGACGGGTACTGGATCTCGTCGCCGGAGCCGATCACCGAGGTGGACGGCTTGAAGAAGGCGAAGGGGGCGTCCGGGACCTCGTTGCCCAGCTCCTTCGCGTGCTCCGCGTAGTTGCGGCCGTAGGCGACGACCTTGTTGGGGAGCACCGGCGGGAGCAGGCGGACCTTGCTCAGCGGGACCTTGGTACCGGAGAGCTCGAAGTCCGCGAACGGAATGCCCTTGATGATGTCGAGGACGAGTTCGTCCTGCTTGTCGCCCTCGACGGCGCCGAAGGCGACGTTCCCGTCGATGGAGAACCTGGCGATGCGCACGGGATCCTGGCGCCCCTCACTGAGCCGGCTGGAGTCTGACGCTCCAGGCTAACGCGGTAAGGGGTGGCCGCCGCGGAATAACCCGGTGACCGGGTGGGTGAGTGAACGGCGGCCTGGCCCCGTACTACTCCGCGACCGAGGTCCCGGCGGGGATCTCCATGAGGATCGTGCGCCGCGGGTTGGCGGTCTGGGCCGGGAGGTCGAGGGAGTGCTCGGGCAGTTCGGGGGTCTGCAGTTCCTCGGCGTCCTCGAGGTGGGCGAGGGTGGTGCGGCGGGGGTTGGCTATGTTGCGGAACATCATCGTCGTCTTCACGGTTGCAGTGGACCCCGTCGTGTGTGGGTTGGCAGAGACTTCCCTCTTGTAAAGCGCCAGGCTAAACATCGAATTCCCGGCCGAAGCCGCCAAGAGGCCTGGATCTGCATGTGAGTTTGCTCACGGCGTCAAGGGCAAAGCGGTCATATCCGGCCGACAACCAGGCGCAACGAAACGGACATTGACGAACTGAACCTGTCATTCCGCTCCTGATCATGGCGACTGGGACACGGTCCACACACTGCCAACTGACAGGGATACGCCCTTTATGTACGCGATCGGCTTCCACATCTCGTAACGTGTCACTCACACGCTGTCACGGAGGTCACAGCTCGGTCCACGGCCCTTGTTGGAGATCCGGCACTGTGCTGGAATTCCACGGAACCGCCGCAGGATCGAGCCGGCGCGCAGGGGGCGCAACGCAGCGCCGAGTGGCGGCGAGACAGGGGGAGCCAGCGCCGGTCACACTCACGACCAACAGGGGGCGTATTCAGGGCGCTCCCCGTATCAACGCCGACACCGTGTCCTTCCGTTCTCGGAAGGGCGCCTGGTCCAGAGGTTGCGACGCTAGTGCAGGGACGTTTCAAGAGGGATGGCAGCGCTCCGGCGGAGCCGGAGGCGCACGGCGGGACCGACCGCGGTTCCTCGCCCCAGCACGCCCAGAACCCGGGCCCGACCCCGGTCGGCGGTGGTGGTGACGGCGGTGAGCGCTCCGGGCGCCCCGCCGTGTCGGCGTCTTCGGGCCCCCAGCCGACCACCACACCGACTCCGACGATCAAGCCCCCGACGGGTCCGTCCAGCGCGGGCTCGCGCATAGCCCTGCGCAACTGGCGCATCTCCACGCGCCTGGTGTCGCTGCTCGCGCTCCCCGTGGTGGCGGCGACGACGCTGGGCGCCGTGCGCATCAACCAGTCGCTCGACGACATCCAGCAGCTCGACAACATGCAGCTGCTGACGGACATGACCACGCAGGCGACCGAGCTGGCCACCGCGCTGCAGACCGAGCGCGACCGGACGGCCGGTCCGCTGGCGCACGGCGGATCGCCCACGGGCGCCGCGATCAAGGGTCTGGAGGACCAGACCGACCGCGCCCGCGAGAACTTCCTCAACGCCTCCGAGGAAATCGACACCGCGAGCAAGAACGGTCAGCTCCAGGGCGTCCGCGACAGCCTCGTCGGTCTGGCCGGCCAGCTGGACGACCTCGCGAAGATCCGCAAGGACGCCTACCAGCAGAACGAGAACTCGACCCAGACGGTCGAGGCCTACCACCGGCTGATCACCCAGCTGATCGACCTCTCCCAGGACATGGCGCAGGCCTCCAGCAACCCGGAGATGATCCAGCGCACCCGCGCCCTGGCGGCGTTCTCCACCGCCAAGGAGTACGCGTCCGTGCAGCGCGCCGTCATCGCCGCGGCCCTGCCCGCCAACGGCACGAGCGCCGGCGACCTCTCCGAGAACGACCGCCTCTACGGCGAGTCCGCCCAGGAGAGCGAGACCTCCGAGCTGACGATCTTCCGGAAGATCTACGCCGGCAACGCGGCCGACCTGCTCAGCCCGATCGACGGCAACAACCCGACGATCGAGGCCGCGGACACCTACGCCAAGCGTGCGCTCGGCGCCCAGAACGGTCTGAACGAGCTCAGCAAGCGCTCGTACCTCGACTGGGTCGACGACAGCTCGACCAAGATCGACCAGATGAAGAAGATCGAGCACACGCTGCTCGAGGACATGGAGCAGAAGGCCCGCGAGCTGCGTGCCTCCTCCGAGCAGTCCGCCATCATCTCCGGTGCGCTGATCCTGCTCGTCCTCGGTGTGTCGCTGGTCGGCGCCTTCATCGTGGCCCGCTCCATGATCCGCTCGCTGCGCCGCCTCCAGGAGACCGCCACCAAGGTCGCCCAGGACCGCCTGCCCGAGCTGGTCAAGCAGCTCTCCGAGTCCGACCCGCAGGACGTCGACACGTCCGTGGAGTCGGTCGGTGTGCACTCCCGGGACGAGATCGGCCAGGTGGCCGCGGCCTTCGACGACGTGCACCGCGAGGCGGTCCGCCTCGCCGCCGAGCAGGCCCTCCTCCGGGGCAACGTCAACGCGATGTTCACCAACCTCTCGCGCCGCTCCCAGGGCCTCATCCAGCGTCAGCTCTCGCTCATCTCCGAACTGGAGTCCCGCGAGGCCGACCCGGACCAGCTGTCCTCCCTCTTCAAGCTCGACCACCTCGCGACGCGTATGCGCCGTAACGGTGAAAACCTCCTGGTCCTCGCCGGTGAAGAGCCCGGCCGTCGCTGGACCCGCCCGGTCCCGCTGGTCGACGTGCTCCGCGCCGCCGCGTCCGAGGTGGAGCAGTACGAGCGCATCGAACTGGCCGCCGTGCCGACCACCGAAGTGGCCGGCCGCGTGGTCAACGACCTCGTGCACCTGCTCGCCGAGCTCCTCGAGAACGCCACCTCGTTCTCCTCCCCGCAGACCAAGGTCAAGGTGACCGGTCACGCGCTGCCCGACGGCCGCGTCCTGATCGAGATCCACGACACCGGTATCGGCCTCTCCCCCGAGGACCTCGCGGCGATCAACGAGCGGCTCGCCTCGCCGCCCACCGTGGACGTCTCGGTCTCCCGCCGCATGGGTCTGTTCGTGGTCGGTCGTCTGTCGCAGCGCCACGGCATCCGTATCCAGCTTCGCCCGTCCGACTCCGGTGGTACGACCGCGCTGGTCATGCTGCCGGTCGACGTCGCCCAGGGCGGCAAGAAGCCGGCTCCCGGCAAGCCCGGTGTCCCGGCCCAGTCCGGCGGCCCGGCGGCCGCGCAGGCCGCGGCCGGTGCGGCCGCCGCCCGGCGGGGCAACGGCCAGGGTGGCGGTGCCGGTTCGCTCGGCGCGGGTGCTCCCGCTCCGGCGCTCGGCGGCGCCTCGGCCGGCGGACGCGGTGGCGCCCTCGGTTCCGGTGCTCCCTCCGGTGGCGGGCTGCTCGGTGCCGGTGCGGGTCCGCGCGGCCAGGTCGGCGGCGGCCAGGGTCCCCGGGCCGCGCTGCCCGGCGCGGGCCAGAACGGCGGCCGTCCGGGTGCGCCGGCCGGCGGGCGCGGCCAGCAGCAGGGCCGACCGAACGCGGGTGCCGGTGCCTTCGGCAACCAGGACGCGTTCGGCAACTCGCAGGGCTCCTTCGGCGGCCAGGACGCCTTCGGCAACCGCGCCCCGGTCCCGCCGCAGCGCTCCGCGAACCCCTCCGACCAGGGCCGTCAGCCCCAGCTGCCGCCGCGCGGCGGCCCGCGGGCCGAACTGCCCGGCGGCAACCCGCAGGCGGGCCGTCCCAGCTGGAGCGACGACAACGCCCAGCCGCCGCTCTCCCGTGCCTCGCTGGACACCCCGCGCGGCCACGACGAGCAGGACCCGACCCACACCGCGCCGATGCCCCGCATCGACGACCGGCAGGGCCTCGGCGCCACCTCGCAGATGCCGGCGATCCCCCAGGCCCCGTCGACCGGCGAGTTCCCGCGCCCGGACTTCAACGCGCCGAACGGCGTGCAGAACACCGGCTCCTTCCCGCGACCGGGCACCACCGGACCGCAGGACACCGGTTCCTTCCCGCGCCCGAACGTCAACGGCCAGCACGACACCGGGTCGTTCCCGCGGCCGGGCACGACGGGACCGCAGGACACCGGTTCGTTCCCCCGCCCGAACGTCAACGGCCAGCAGGACAACGGCCAGTTCGTGCGCTCCGATGTCTTCGGAACGCCGGCCGGACCGCAGAACGGCTCCCAGAACACCGGGCAGTTCGCGGCCCCGCAGGCCTACGACAACGGTTCCACCGGTCAGTTCGCCGCGCCGTCCTTCGACGGCGGGTCCACCGGGCAGCACTCCCTGCCCGGTGGCCAGAACGGCTACGCGAGCAACGGCCAGAACGGCAACGGTCAGTACGGCACCGGCCAGTTCGAGCGTCCGGGGACCAACGGCCGCGGCATGGACTTCGGTACGCCGCAGCGTCCGCCGGTCCCGCCCGCGCCGCCGGTCCGCCAGGAGCCGGAGGCGCTGCCGCCGGCCAGCGGTCCCGGTGACGGTCGTACCCCGCTGTACGACACGCTGGAGACCAACTGGTTCCACGGCGGCCAGCAGGAGCAGCAGCGCCCGCAGAGCAACGGCAACGGTTCGGCGGCGTCGATTCCGCCGATCCCGCCGGCGCCCTCCCAGCCGCCGGCCCCCGCCGCCGCGGCCCCCCAGCGTCCCGCCCAGGCAGCCTGGCGCACCTCCCCGAACGACGACCTCGTCCGGCAGGCGGAGCGCGTACGGCAGCCGGCGGCGGGCGGTGTCACCACCTCCGGTCTGCCGCGCCGGGTGCCCCGGGCGAACCTCGTTCCGGGCACGGCACAGCAGCAACAGCACCACACCGGTCCGCAGGTCTCGCGTGCGCCTGATGACGTCCGCGGCCGGCTGACCAATCTCCGTCGGGGTATCGCGCAGGGCAGGCAGGCCGGCAACGGCCCGCAGACCGGCAGCTTCCCGAGCCCCACTCACCAGCAGGAGCGTTAGTTGAGTCCGATGAGCCAGGCGGCACAGAACCTCAACTGGTTGATCACCAACTTCGTGGACAACACCCCAGGGGTGTCCCACACCGTCGTCGTGTCCGCCGACGGTCTCCTTCTGGCGATGTCCGAAGGCTTCCCACGTGACCGCGCCGACCAGTTGGCGGCCGTCGCGTCCGGGCTCACCTCGCTGACGGCCGGGGCCTCCCGGATCTTCGAGGGCGGCAACGTGGCGCAGACGGTCGTCGAGATGGAACGCGGCTTTCTCTTCCTGATGTCCGTCTCCGACGGCTCGTCCCTCGCCGTGCTGGCCCACCCGGAGTGCGACATCGGCCTCGTCGGCTACGAGATGGCACTGCTGGTCGACCGCGCGGGCGCGGTGCTCACGCCCGACCTGCGCGCCGAACTGCAAGGCAGTCTGCTCCACTAGACCGCCTGGATCCAACCCACCTCACCAAATCACCGTCCGGCCGCCACAATCCCCCCACCGGCCACGTCCGACGGCACGACTGACCGACTTGCTGTCCCGCCCGGAGGAACGATGACCCCGCCCACCGCCTCTCATGATCCGTACGCGGAGCCGTACGGGGACGAGGGCGACCAGCCGCTGGTACGTCCTTACGCGATGACCGGCGGCCGGACCCGGCCGCGCTATCAGCTCGCCATCGAGGCGCTGATCAGCACGACGGCCGACCCGGCAGCGCTCATGGGGCTGCTCCCGGAGCACCAGCGCATCTGCCACCTGTGCCGTGAGGTGAAGTCGGTGGCCGAGGTCTCGGCGCTGCTCGCCATGCCGCTGGGTGTGGCCCGGATCCTGGTGGCCGACCTCGCCGAGGCCGGCCTGGTCGCCATCCACCAGCCGGGCGGCGACGAGAACAACGGTGGCGCACCTGACGTGACGCTGCTCGAAAGGGTGCTCAGTGGACTTCGCAAGCTCTGACGGAGGTCGGGCCACCACCTCCGCGAAGATCGTGGTGGCGGGCGGCTTCGGCGTCGGCAAGACCACGTTCGTGGGAGCGGTCTCCGAGATCAACCCGCTGCGCACGGAGGCCGTGATGACGTCCGCCTCGGCGGGCATCGACGACCTGACCCACACCGGGGACAAGACCACCACCACGGTGGCCATGGACTTCGGCCGTATCACCCTCGACCAGGACCTGATCCTGTACCTGTTCGGCACCCCCGGTCAGGACCGTTTCTGGTTCATGTGGGACGACCTGGTCAGGGGAGCCATCGGCGCGGTGGTGCTCGTGGACACCCGGCGCCTGGCCGACTGTTTCCCGGCGGTGGACTACTTCGAGAACAGCGGCCTGCCGTTCGTCATAGCCCTCAACGGCTTCGACGGACACCAGCCCTACACACCCGAAGAGGTGCGCGAGGCGCTGCAGATCGGGCCGGACGCACCGATCATCACGACCGACGCCCGGCACCGCGCCGACGCGAAGAGCGCGCTGATCACGCTGGTCGAGCACGCCCTCATGGCGCGCCTGCGGTAGCCGTGACGGCGTAGCCAAGTCCGTCATCGTGTACGGCAGTTGTCGTATGGAAACCGGAGCCGACTGTGGCCTTTGACACGGTCGGCTCCGGTGTTCATAACGTTTCGGCAGAGGAATCCAGTGGTATCGCCACGCGTCGCGGTCGCGCGGTGCCGCTCCGCTCACATTGGCCCCGCCTTTTGGCGGGGCTCGCTCTTTATGACCGTTTTATCTGGGGCTTACATCAGCGCTCTCTGCCCCAATGGACTGTTTGGAAGTGCACCGGACCACGTGCTGGAATGCCTGAACTGCCCAATAGTCAACGACGTACTGAGTAGTGGTCTGAGACACACCGGGCTCTGAGAGACTGCGGCACGACGATAGGTGCCCGCCGCCGAGAGGTTGTTGGTCGAGTGAGGCGAAGCAAGAACGGTCCCGAGCCGTCGGCACGGGGCAACTTCACCCCGCCGCCGCGCGCTGCGGCGCCCACCCCTGTGCCAGCCGCGGAACCACCGGCCGCGCCCGCGAAGAGCGGCGGCCGCTTCTCCCCGCGGAACTGGCGAGTGCCGACCAGGCTGAACGCGATTCTGCTCATACCCGTGGTCGTCGGCCTGGTCATGGGCGGCTTCCAGGTGAAGAGCTCCATCGACACCTGGCAGGAGGCCCGGGACGCGGAGAACACCGCGCGCCTGGTCCGCGCCGCCCTCACCTACGGCGACGCCCTCTACAACGAGCGTGACGTCAGTGCGGCACCGCTGCTCCTGGACAAGGACAAGAAGACGGTCACGGAGGCACGCGCCGAGACCGACAAGGCCGCCGACGCCTTCGACGCGGCCGTGCAGAACATGCCGCAGAAGCCGGGCCTGGAGCGCCGGCTGAAGCTGTTCCGCGAGGAGGAGCCCACCCTCACGAACCTGCGTGCCGCCGCGTACACCAGCAAGCTCGGCGGTGTGAAGACCGAAGAGGGTTACACCCTGGTCGCCCACCCGCTGATGGAGTTCGCCAACGAGCTCGGTCTGGGCACCGGAAACATCACCTCCTACGGCCGCACCGTCTACGCCATCGCGCTCACCAAGGCCTCCCTGTCGCTGGAGCGGTCGATCGGCATGCACCTGCTGGTCAAGCCCGGCCCGGACGCCGGCAACCTGGCCAACCAGCGGGTCGCTCTCTCCTCGTACGCCTACCTCGAGGGCATCGCCGTCGAGGAGTACATCGGCGGTGGTACCGAGGCGGACGCCCAGAAGCTGACCGACCTCTCGAAGAAGATCAAGACCGACGGCGCGGCGCTGGTCCAGCAGGCGAAGGCCAAGGACCCGAACTACGTGGCCCCGCCGTCCGGCGACAACGCCATGGTCACGGCGCTGGCCACCCTGCAGGACACCGCCCCCTCCACCCGGCAGGCGCTGGCCGCGAAGGGCATCACCGCCGAGAACTGGTGGACGGTCAACACCCTCAAGTACCAGGCCTACCGCACGATCGAGTCGGACATGGCCGACAAGGCGGTGAGCGAGGCCTCCAGCATCGCCGACGACGCCAAGACCTCCGCGTTCATCACCGCCGCCGCGGTCATGGTCGCCCTGCTCGCCGCGTTCATCCTGGCCGGCATGGTGGCCCGCCAGATGTCCCGCTCGATGCGCCAGCTGCGCAACGCCGCCTTCGGTATCGCCGAGCAGCGCCTGCCGATGCTGGTCGACCAGCTCTCCCGCACCGACCCCGGCCGGGTCGACACCCGGGTGGCACCGATCCCGATCACCTCGACCGACGAGATCGGTGAAGTCGCCCGCGCGTTCGACCAGGTCCACCGTGAGGCCGTGCGGCTCGCCGCCGAGCAGGCTCTGCTGCGGGGCAACATCAACGCGATCTTCACCAACCTGTCGCGCCGCAACCAGTCGCTGATCGAGGGCCAGCTGACCCTGATCACCGACCTGGAGAACAACGAGGCCGACCCGGACCAGCTGGAGAACCTCTTCAAGCTGGACCACCTGGCGACCCGTATGCGCCGCAACGGCGAGAACCTCCTCGTCCTCGCCGGCGAGGAGCCCGGCCGCCGCTGGGACCAGCCGGTCCCGCTGGTCGACGTGCTCCGCGCCGCCTCCTCCGAGGTGGAGCAGTACGAGCGCGTCGAGCTCTCCGGCGTCCCGGAGGCCGAGATCCACGGCCGCGCGGTCACCGACCTCGTGCACCTGCTCGCCGAGCTCCTGGAGAACGCCACCACGTTCTCCTCGCCGCAGACCAAGGTCCGCGTCACCGCGACCCGTCTCCCCGACGGCCGCGTCATGATCGAGATCCACGACAAGGGCATCGGCCTCACGGCCGAGGACTTCGCGGACATCAACCACAAGCTGGCCAACCCGCCGACCGTGGACGCCGCGATCTCCCAGCGCATGGGCCTGTTCGTGGTCGGCCGACTGTCCGACCGGCACGGCATCCGGGTCCAGCTGCGCCCCTCCGGCGAGCAGGCCGGTACCACCTCGCTGGTCATGCTGCCGGACGCGATCACCCACGGCGGTGGCGGCGAACAGCAGCTGGACCGCGACGAGTTCACCGTCTCGCAGATCATCCCGGAGCAGCAGTTCCAGGCCGAGAACTTCGGCCAGCCGCAGCTCCAGCCGATGCGTACGGCGGCCGAGCTCGGGTTCGACGACAGCCGCTACATCGAGGTCCCCGACGACATCCGCGACCTGGACCCCGTGGGCCGCTCCCTGATGCGCGAGGAGCGCCGTGCGGCCCTGGAGGCCCAGGCGCAGCCCACGCAGGGCGCAGAGCTCCCTCAGGCCCCGCAGGAGACCGCTGAGATCCCGGCGTACGTCGACGAGTTCGACAGCGGCCGCCAGGGCTACGGCACGAACGGTACGGGCTTCCAGGAGCAGCCCACGGGCTACGACGGGCAGCCGGCGTACCAGGAGCAGTCGCAGGCCGCGTACGACGAGCAGTACTACGCGCCCAACGGCGGCCTGCCGCAGAACGACACGTTCTCGCCCGACGCGTTCTCCGTCAACGGCGGCTACCCGGAGCCCGCCTATGCGGAGCCGGCTCAGGAGGAGCCCGCGGCCGCGCCCGCCGAGGCGTTCGCCGCCTTCGGCGAGCAGGCCTACCAGGACGACTGGCCGCAGCAGGACGGTTACACGAACGGCTACCCGGCCCAGTACGCTCCGGAAGCGGAGTCGGCGCAGGCCGGTGACGTGGCCGAGCGGAACCGCGTAGGCTTCGACCGTCCGGGAGCGGCCCCCTCAGCGGGCCACCAGCTGACCGACGCGGGGCTGCCCCGCCGGGGCTCCGGCGGCGCGAACGGCGCGGGTCCCGTGCAGCAGGCCTCTGCTCCGGCGGCTCCGGCACCGGCGGCCTCCGCTCCGGAGCCGGCCGGTGACAACTCCTGGCGTTCGCAGAACGACGAGCGCTGGCAGCAGGCCTCGGCGCTGCGGAGGCCCAAGGCGGGCGGGGTCACCTCCTCCGGTCTGCCCAGGCGGGTACCCAAGGCCAACCTGGTCGAGGGAGCCGCCGAGAGCACCCCTCAGGGAGGCCCACAGGTCTCCCGCGCCCCGGAGGACATCCGGGGCAGGCTGAGCAACCTGCGTCGCGGCGTCGAGCGCGGGCGCAACGCAGGCAGTGAAACGAACGGCCAGGGCTTCGGTCCTGACAGCACCTACAACCAGGAGCGTTAGTGTGAGCCCGATGAGCCAGGCGGCACAGAACCTGAACTGGTTGATCACCAACTTCGTGGACAACACCCCGGGGGTGTCCCACACGGTGGTGGTCTCCGCCGACGGACTCCTTCTGGCGATGTCCGAAGGCTTCCCCCGCGACCGCGCCGACCAGCTCGCGGCCGTGGCTTCCGGTCTGACGTCCCTGACGGCAGGCGCCTCCCGGATCTTCGAGGGGGGAAGCGTGAATCAGACGGTTGTGGAGATGGAGCGGGGATTCCTGTTCATCATGTCCGTTTCCGATGGATCGTCGCTGGCGGTCCTGGCCCACCCGGAGGCCGACATCGGCCTGATTGGGTACGAGATGGCCCTTTTGGTGGACCGCGCGGGCACCGTTCTTACCCCGGATCTGCGCCAGGAACTCCAAGGAAGCCTTCTCAACTAACAGTCAGACGGTGCGTTTTGGCGTCCCGGGGCCGTAAGGTTTCGGGACGCGGCTCCACAAGGATGGGTGCCCGGCGCGGTCGGAGGAGGAGAGAAAGTGGCAACACCCCCAGGCGGTTCTAATAACGGCAACTGGTCGTACGGGCCTGCGCAAGGCCAGGGCGACGGTTCCGGGAACCGGTACAACTTCCCCTCCACGCCGAGCCACCGGCAGCCGTACGCACCGCAGGGCCCCGGTCCCTCGCCGTACGACCAGCCGCCGGCGCCGCGCATCCAGCCGGTGCAGCCGCAGCGGCGCCCCGAGCCGGCGCCGGCCTCGGGGTCCAACAACCCCCTGGTGCGTCCGTACGCCATGACCGGTGGCCGGACCCGCCCGCGGTACCAGCTCGCCATCGAGGCGCTGGTGCACACCACCGCACAGCCGCACCAGATGCAGGGCCAGCTGCCCGAGCATCAGCGGATCTGCAACCTCTGCCGGGAGATCAAGTCGGTGGCCGAAGTCTCGGCCCTCCTGTCGATCCCACTCGGCGTGGCCAGGATCCTCGTCGCCGACTTGGCGGAGGCAGGCCTGGTCGCCATTCATCAGCCCGGCGGCGACGAGAACGCCGGTGGCCAGCCAGACGTGACACTGCTCGAAAGGGTGCTCAGTGGACTTCGCAAGCTCTAGCGGCGGTCCTTCCCGCTCCACCACCTCCGCGAAGATCGTGGTGGCGGGCGGCTTCGGCGTGGGCAAGACCACGTTCGTCGGGGCCGTTTCGGAGATCAACCCGCTGCGCACAGAGGCCGTGATGACGTCCGCGTCTGCCGGCATCGACGACCTCACCCATACCGGGGACAAGACGACCACCACGGTCGCCATGGACTTCGGCCGTATCACCCTGGACCAGGACCTGATCCTGTACCTGTTCGGCACCCCCGGCCAGGACCGCTTCTGGTTCATGTGGGACGACCTGGTACGAGGCGCGATCGGCGCGATCGTCCTGGTCGACACCCGCCGCCTCGCCGACTGCTTCCCCGCGGTCGACTACTTCGAGAACTCGGGCCTGCCCTTCGTCGTCGCCCTCAACGGCTTCGACGGCAGCCAGCCCTACAACCCCGAAGAGGTCCGCGAGGCCCTGCAGATCGGGCCGGACACGCCGATCATCACGACGGATGCGCGGCATCGTGCCGATGCGAAGTCGGCGCTGATCACTCTCGTGGAGCACGCCCTGATGGCTCGGCTCCGTTAGGTTCGGCCATTGGGCTGCCACGGCTGGCCGCTCGCCGACTGCGGGTAGTCCGTGGCTTGTCGCGCCCACGCGGCGGAGCCGCACATAGATGCAGTCCCGCGCCCCTTGAGGGGCGCGTTCCGGGCCCCTTCATCGGAGGGGCCCGAACTGTTTCCATCTTTTCTCCGCCGCAACGGCGCTCGGCCCGACGGCGGTGTCCGGCGGCGCCGAACCCGGTCCGGCACCCCTGGCGCGCACACGGAGAAGGGCCCCTCTCAAGCCAGAGGGGCCCTTCTCCTACGTGCTGTCGGCTGAGCGGCGCGGCCTAGCCGTGCCAGCTGTGCGGGGCGCGGAAGCCGTTCTCGCGCTCCAGGCGGCGCCAGCCGGCCTTGGCGCGGCCGCGGTGGGTCTGCTCGGTGTCGGCGGTCGGCCGGGCGGCCGCGCGGGCCAGGAGGACCGCCGTTATGGCGGCGACTTCCTCCGGGTCGGCGTTGCCCTTCTCGACGCGGATGTCAGGCACGTTCATGGGTGTCAGTCTCCGTGAGAGAGGTTTCCGCAGGATTACTGCGGGGGGTTGCCGTGCTTACGGGACGGCAGGTCGGCGTGCTTGGTCTGGAGCATCGCCAGCGACCTGGCGAGTACCTCGCGGGTCTCGGCCGGGTCGATGACGTCGTCGACCAGGCCGCGCTCGGCCGCGTAGTAGGGGTGCATCAGCTCGGACTTGTACTCCTTGACCATGCGGGCCCGCATGGCCTCGGGGTCCTCGGCGGAGGCGATCTGCCGGCGGAAGATCACGTTGGCGGCACCTTCGGCGCCCATGACCGCGATCTCGTTGGTCGGCCAGGCGTACGTGAGGTCGGCGCCGATCGACTGGGAGTCCATGACGATGTAGGCACCTCCGTACGCCTTGCGCAGGATCAGGGAGATCCGGGGCACGGTCGCGTTGCAGTAGGCGTAGAGGAGCTTCGCGCCGTGGCGGATGATCCCGCCGTGCTCCTGGTCGACACCGGGGAGGAAGCCCGGTACGTCCAGGAATGTGACGATCGGAACATTGAAAGCGTCACACATCTGCACAAAGCGCGCAGCTTTTTCGCTCGCCTCGATGTCCAGGACGCCGGCCAGCACCTGCGGCTGGTTGGCGACGATGCCCACCACCTGGCCGTCGATCCGGGCCAGCGCGCAGATGATGTTCCGCGCCCAGCGCTCGTGGACCTCCAGGTACTCGCCGTCGTCGACGATCTCCTCGATGACCTTGGCCATGTCGTACGGCCGGTTGCCGTCCGCCGGGACCAGGTCGAGGAGGACGTCGCTGCGGCGGTCGACCGCGTCCGTGGACTCGACGCGCGGCGGGTTCTCGCGGTTGTTCTGCGGGAGGAGGGAGAGGAGGTAGCGGACCTCCGCGATGCAGGTCTCCTCGTCGTCGTACGCGAAGTGGCAGACGCCGGAGGTCTCCGCGTGGACGTCGGCGCCGCCGAGCCCGTTCTGGGTGATCTCCTCGCCGGTGACCGCCTTGACGACGTCCGGGCCGGTGATGAACATCTGCGAGGTCTCGCGGACCATGAAGACGAAGTCCGTGAGGGCGGGCGAGTAGGCCGCGCCGCCCGCGCACGGGCCGAGCATCACGGAGATCTGCGGGATGACGCCGGAGGCCTTGGTGTTGCGCTGGAAGATGCCGCCGTATCCCGCGAGGGCGGAGACGCCCTCCTGGATGCGGGCGCCGGCGCCGTCGTTCAGCGACACCAGCGGGGCACCGGCCGCGATGGCCATGTCCATGATCTTGTGGATCTTGGTGGCGTGGGCCTCGCCCAGCGCGCCGCCGAAGATCCGGAAGTCATGGGCGTAGACGAAGACGGTACGGCCCTCGACCGTGCCCCAGCCGGTGATGACACCGTCGGTGTACGGCTTCTTGGCCTCCAGGCCGAAGCCGACCGCACGGTGCCGGCGCAGCTGCTCGACCTCCTGGAAGGAACCCGGGTCCAGGAGCAGCTCGATGCGCTCCCGGGCCGTCAGCTTGCCCTTGGCCCGCTGCGCCTCGGTCGCCTTCTCGCTGGGTCCCGCCACCGCCGCCGCACGGATCTCGTGCAGCTCGGCGACCCGCCCGCGCGCGTCCGTCGGCTCACCGGTGGGCTCGCCCGTCGTCTCTTCCAAAACGGTCATGTAGCGACCTTACGAAGGACACCAAGGAATGCGAGACGTCGACTCCGTACAGTCTCCGACGCGTTTTCCTGGAACCACTGAACAGAACCAGAACGGCATGCAGCCGTTCCGACTGCTCAGGGGGCCTCGCCGTTGTAGGGGTACCACAAAGGCATCGACTGAGACGCGCCTCACATTCCCCGGCCGCCCATACCACCCGCGGAGTGACACAGGACTCCGGACGGCGGTTCACCCACACGGAGCCTAGCCGCTCCCGCCAGCGGGTCCCGGCCGCGATACCGGTCGGCGCGACACTACGGTGAGTAATGCCCGCGACACGCGAACCGATGATGTTGAAGGTTGAATGGAATAGGTCTACGGTGTCTCTCGTTGAGTTCGTTGAACGTTAAACATCAAGGCCGCGCCTTCCGTATGTACCGCTTCGAAGCCGCGACCCGTCCCCCCAAGGAGCACCTCATGGGCATCTTCGGCCGCAAGAACGACGAGACGACCGCCGCCGGCACCGGCGCCGACACGGCCGCGCTGACCGGCGACTACACGATCGACCCGGCGCACACCACGCTCGGCTTCGTGGCCCGCCACGCGATGGTCACCAACGTCAAGGGCAGCTTCCAGGAGTTCGAGGGCACCCTGCACCTGGACGGCGAGAACCCGTCGAAGTCCACCGCCTCGCTCGACATCAAGATGGCGAGCATCACCACCGGCAGCCCCGACCGTGACGGTCACCTGAAGTCGGCGGACTTCTTCAAGATCGACGAGTTCCCGACGATGACCTTCCGCTCCACCGAGGCGGAGGCCCTCGGCGGCGAGGACTACCGCATCACCGGCGACCTCACGATCCTCGGTGTCACCAAGCCGGTCACCATCGACCTGGAGTTCAACGGCGCCGCCAAGGACCCGTTCGGCAACGAGCGCGTCGGCTTCGAGGGCAAGGCCGAGATCAAGCGCTCCGACTGGGGCGTCACCTGGAACGCGACGCTGGAGACCGGTGGCGTCCTCGTCTCCGACAAGATCAAGCTGAACTTCGACATCTCGGCGATCAAGAACGCGTGACCCCGCGGCGCCGTACCGCCGGCCCCGATCACGACCACTGAGCGCCGCCCTCCACTCCCCTGAGGGCGGCGCTCGGCCATGTCCGTCCGGATGTCCCGGGTGCCGTGTCCTAGTAGTCGAGGCTCGCGTACCAGTCGCCGCGCCCCCGCGGGGTGAGGTCGAGGAGGTGCCACACGGGCGTCAGCAGGTCGATGCCGCGCTCCTGGATGTCCTCGGCCATGCGCGGATGGGCGGAGTAGGTGTGCCGGACGGTGCCGTCGCCCGCACGGGTGAAGACGGAGACCGTGGAGTCCTGCGCGCCGTCCTTGTCCTCGCTGCCCAGGTCGTACTTGAACGTGCTGTCACCACAGCTGAGCAACCGCAGCCGGTGCCAGCCGCGATCGCGGGCGTACTGGCGGAGGGTGGGCGGGTCCGCGGCCGCGGCGACGACCAGGTCCGCGTTCCGCGCCAGGTGGTGGGCGATGCCGTTGTAGCCGTCGATCCACATCGTGCACATCGGGCAGGCGCTGGTCTGGAGCTTGCCGTACATGAAGTGGTAGACGATCAGCGGCCGTTCGGGGCCGGAGAACAGCTCGCTCAGCGCGACCTCGCGCACCGGGGTGTCCCCCGCGTCGAGGTCGGCGGGCCCTTCGAGGAAGACGTAGTCGTCGACGGCCGGCCCCTGCGGGAGCGCCCGCCGCAGCGCCGCGACCTCCTCCCGGCGCCGCATCAGCTCGATCTCGGCCAGCCGCAGCTCCTCGCGGGCGCCGACATACTCCTCGGTCTCCCCGGCCAGCCTCGTCTGCCGCACCATCGCGTCCTCCTGGGGTAGGCGTCCCCCGTGACGGTCCTTCGAGTCTAGGGCGGCGGCCCCGGTCACTCCCGTCGAGGCGCGGGCGCCCCGGTCCGTGGCGGCGGACCGGGGCGCTCGTCGCGAGCGTCAGGCGACCGCCTCGGCGGCGTCCCGGATGAGGTCGGCGACGACCCTGGGGTGGCTGAGCATCACGACGTGGGACGAGTCCGGCACTTCGACGACCTTGCGCGCGTTGGCGCGGCCGTACATCCAGCGCTCGCAGGCCGGCGGGATCGCCTTGTCCTGGCCGGCGACCAGCCCCCACGTCGGGATCGTCTTCCAGGCCGCGGCCGTGGTCGGGTAGGTGAAGGAATCGGCGTCGAACGGGCGCTGCGTGGCCTGCAGGACCCGGAAGTCGGCGGTCGAGATGTCGGCGGCGAAGGCCGCCTGGCCGTCCTTGCTCAGGTACAGGTCGGTCCCGGTCGTGCCGTCGGCCTTCGTGTACGGCACCGGCACGCTCACCGGCAGGACCTCGCTGCCGGGGAACTTGCCGATGAGGTCCCCCTGCGTCTCGCCCACCTCGGGCACGAACGCCGCGATGTAGACCAGCGCCTTGACGTTGCTCTTCCCGGCAGCGGCATTCGTGATGACCGTGCCGCCCATGGAGTGCGCCACCAGCACGACCGGTCCGCTGATCGAGTCCAGCAGACTCGCGGTGTAGGGGGCGTCGGTCGGAATGCCCCGCAGCGGGTTCGACCCGCAGACCGTGGTGTAGCCCTTGTCCTGCAACCTGTGGATGGTGGCGTTCCAGCAGGACGAATCGGCGTAACCGCCGTGCACCAGCACGATCGTGGGCTTCACTCCCGGCTTCTCCTTGCCGGAATCGGCGGGGGCCGCCGCGTCGGCCGTTCCTTCGGAGCCGGCTGTCAGCGCCGCCGCCCCGGCCAGCGCCGCTCCGGCGGCCAGTACCTGACGACGGGAAACCTCGGCACTCATGGGACTCCTCACGCATAGGGGTCGGGTCAGGCCACACACGGCCGAATGTGATCGGTGTGGCATGTCACGGACCCTATGAAGACCGTTTTTGCGGTGGCACCCGTCAAATGACCCAGATTCCGGGGGCGGCGAACCGGCTGGTCGCGGCGTCTACAGGGATTCGGCGCCCGCCCGTACCCCGGGGCGTGCCGCCGCCCTCCTGCGCGGCACCGGCAGCAGCCACCACGCCGACGCCACCGACAGGACCGCGCCCACCGCGATGCCCTCCAGGCGGGTGGGGAGGAGATGGAGGGCGTCCTGGCCGAAGTAGCCGAGGAGGAGGGACAGGGCGCAGGTCATGCCGGCGGCCCAGTAGGCGTAGGTGAGGGGGCGGAGCCAGAGGGCGATCGCGAGGGTCGTGAACATCAGGGCCACCGCGGTGCGGCCCGTGACGCCGGCCTCCGCGACGCCCGCCGCCAGGAACGTGCCCACGCAGGCGCCCGCCAGGCGCTCGATGCCCTTGCGCAGGACGTCGGTCCGGCCGCGGTTGCCGCTCGCGGCGACGTAGGCGGTCAGCACGACCCAGGGCCAGTGGTCGTCGAAGAGCAGGTGGCCGAGGGTGAAGGCGGCGGCGATCGCGGCGGCCATCTGGACGGCCATGCGGCTGCTCGGGCGCGGGTGGAGGCGGGAGGGGCGTGGGGGAGGCTCGGGGGCCGGGGCCGCGCGCCAGGGGCCGAAGCGGTCGCCCAGGGCCTGCACCAGCCACACCGAGCAGCACGCCATGAGCCCGACCAGCGCGGACCAGCCCCAGGTCACAAGGCCGCTCTGCGCCTCTGGCGGTAATGCGGGGCCGGGGACCACCAGCAGGGCCACCAGGGGCAGGGCCAGCAGCGTGCCCGCCTTGGTGGCGAGCGGGCCGTAGCGGCGGATCCAGATGGCCAGTGCCATGCCGGCCGTGTAGACGGCCGCGCCCGCGGCGTAGTGGGAGGCGAGCAGCCGGCCGACGAAGATCGAGGCGGCGGCTGTCACGGGCAGCACCACCAGTGACATCAGCCGTCGGCGGGTGTCGGCGGTGCGCTGGCTGGAGGCGAGGGTCAGGGTGAGGGCGACCGCGAGGACCAGCACGTCGGTGTGCAGCCCGGCGGCCCCCTCCAGTACCAGCGCGGCTCCCCAGGAGAGCAGCACGGCCGTCATCGTCAACCCGGCTTCGTACGCGTTGCGTATGAGTTTTGCGGTCACCTGATGCAGAGTACGGGATGGTTGCCGGATAGATAGTAAGTAATAGCGTACGATCAAGCTCATGGAGCATCTCGCCGAAGCCGCCCGTGTCCGTCGTGCCGTCCTCCGGTTCAACCGTCGGCTGCGGCAGGAGCGCGGGGACGGGAGCCTCAGTCCCAATCAGCTGTCGGTGCTCGGCCATCTGTACCGGCACGGGCCGTCCACGCCCGGCGAGGTCGCGGCGGCCGAGCGGCAGCGGCCGCAGTCGCTGACCCGGGTCTTCGCGGAGCTGGAGGCGGAGGGGCTGGTCGGACGGGCGCCGGACCCGACCGACCGGCGGCAGTCCGTGCTGAGCCTGACCGAGGCGGGACGGCGTGCGCTGGAGGACGACATGGCCCAGCGGGACGCCTGGCTGGCCGGGGCGTTCGGGGCGCTGGGCGAGACCGAGCGCGGGGTGCTGCTGCTCGCCGCCGGTGTGCTGGAGCGGCTGGGAGGCCTGGAGTAGCCGGCGCGGCTCAGAAACCGCCGCCGAAGTCCCCGCTGTCCCCGCCCCCGCCGCCGAAGTCGCCGCCCCCGCCGAAGTCCCCGAAGTCCCCGGGGTCGAAGTCCGCGCCCGACATGTCGCCGCCCTGGTAGCCGCCGGCGCCGAAGTCGCCGTACCCGGTGCCGTAGTCGGCCGCGTAGGCGGGCGCGGACATCCAGCCGCCCAGGGCCGTGCCGAGGAGGAGACCGGGGAGGATGCCGCCGCCGAAGTAGCCGCCCGCCCAGGGGCCGTAGGCCGGGCCCGCGTCCCAGTAGGGGCGGCGGCCGTAGTCGGTGTCGACCTCGCGGACCACCGGGTCGCGGCCGTCGGCCAGGCGGGTCGCGTCGGCCGCGCAGACCGGGACCTCGCGGGGTGCCCCGCCGGGCGGGATCCAGCTGGCGTCCGTGACCGAAGGGCCGTGCCGGGGGTCGAAGAAGCAGGGCGGGCGGCGCTCCGGGAGCGGGCGGCCCTCGCGGCGGGCGGCCAGCTGGGCGAGCGAGAAGCGGCCGTCCTCCAGGGCCTGGGTGACCCCGCGGACGTCCTCCGGTCTGCGGGCCTCGGCCATGGCGGACTTCGCCTGCTCGTAGGCGTTCAGGGCGCGCTCGTAGTCGGCGCGCATCGCGTCGTCGGCGCCGGGCTCGGCCGGGTGGAAGTCGAGGCGGTCCAGTTCCTCGCCGAACGCGGTGATGTCCTCGTCCACGACCACCCGGAGCCGGTCCAGGGCGGCCCGCTGCTCCTCCTCGTGGCGCCGGCGGTTACGGCGGACCAGCGCGTAGGCGCCCGCCCCGCCGGCCACGACCACGGCCCCGATCGTGATCAGCGCCGTACCGGAGACGCCCGAACCGCCCGAGCTGCCGCCGCCCCAGGCCGCGGGGGCCTTGCCGCCCATGTTGGTCAGGGCGCGGTCGGTGAAGTCGGTCAGCTGGGTCTTGGCGGTCTCGCCCTGGACGCTGGTCACCAGGTTCTGCACGGCCGTCCGGGAGAGCACCGAGGAGTCGGCGCGGGCGTCGAAGCGGTCGCCGAGGCGGATCGCGTAGAGGCCGGTGACGCCGGTGGCGGTGCGCAGGTTCGTGAAGAGGTCCTGGGTGGGGTAGCCGGCCGGCAGGACGGCGATGAACAGAGGTTTGTCGGCGTCCTTGATCTGCCGGGCCAGGGTGTCGGCGTCGGCCGTGGAGAGCTGGGCCGCGGCCGCCGGGTCGACGTACACCGGGTTCTTGCGCAGGGCGTCCGCGATCGCCGAGACGCCGGTGACCGCGGTCGCCCGCGGGGCGGACGCGGTCAGGGCGACCAGCGCCAGCGCCAATGCCAGGAACAGCAGCCCCGGGAGGCTTCGGGTGGTCCGTCGCACCGCCTTCATGCTTCGAAACTACCCCGAAGCCTCCCAAAGAGCGCTCTCCCTCTACGCTGCCCGGTACGCCTCCGTCAGCTTCTCCACCGCCGCGCCGTACTTGCCGGTCAGCAGCAGGTGGTCGGCGTCGGCGAAGGGCTTGGAGACGGCGGCCGTGATCGACTGCCCGATCTTCGCCTGGACCAGCAGCCGCGCCTTGGCGACCAGCTTCCGGCCGGCCGCGTCGGAGCCCGCCCGTTCAGCCGACCTCGCGGCCGCGCCGAGCGACTTCAGGGTGGCCTCGCCGCCCTTGGGGGCCCTGGTCAGGGTGGTCAGACCCCAGCCGTAGGGGTACTGCGGGTCGTAGGACGCGTCGCCCACGTTGATCGGCAGCTGCGCCTCGGACTTCGGCCAGGTGACCGGGAGCTGCCCGGTGAAGGCCTTCTTCCCGTAGAGCACGTCGGCCACGCCGTCGCCCTCGGTGCCCGGCAGCCAGGACGCCACCAGGGAGTCGATCTCGCCGAGCCGGTCGCCGATCAGCTGCGGGCGCCCGGAGACGATCAGCACCGCGCACTTCATGGCCGCGCACACCTTGTCCACGGCGGCCTGGTCGGCCGGGGTCAGCGTGAGGTCGTTTCCGTTGCCGACGTCTCCGACGCCCTCGGCGTACGGGGTCTCGCCGACCACGACCACCCCGACGTCGTAGCCGCTCGTCGGCGCCGAGGCGTCCTTGGAGTAGGTGACGTCTCCCCCGGCGTTCTTCATGCCCTGGAGGATGGTGGTGCCGGTGGTGTGGGTGCCGGACGCGCCCTGCCAGGTGAGGGTCCAGCCGCCGGTCTGGTTGCCGAGGTCGTCGGCGTTGGACCCGGCGACGTACACCTTCTCCGACTTCTTCAGGGGCAGGACGCTGTCGGAGTTCTTCAGCAGCACCTGGGACTCGGCGGCCGCCTGCCGGGCGACGGCCCGGTGCTTGGCGGAGCCGATCTGCGCGGCACCGCTGGTGTCGGCGTACGGGTGCTCGAAGAGGCCCAGCCTGAACTTCTGGGTGAGGATGCGGGAGACCGCGTCGTCGATGCGCTGCTCGGTGACGGTGCCCGCCGTCACCTGGTCGGTCAGGGAGGCCGTGAAGTCCTTGTAGCCGTACGGGACCATCATCATGTCGACGCCCGCGTCGACGGCCGTGCGCACGTGGGCGGCGTAGTCGCCGGGGAGCTGGTCCATGGCGTTCCAGTCGCTGATCACGAAGCCCTGGAAGCCCATCTGCCCCTTGAGCACCCCGGTGATCATGTCGGTGCGGGCGTGCATCTTCACCGGGCCCTGGCCGTCGCCGACGATGTCCAGGGAGGAGTAGGAGGGCATGACGGTGCCGATGCCCCGGTCGACGGCGGTCTGGAACGGTGCCAGGTGGACGGCCTCCAGCTGCTGCCGGGTGACCGTGGTGACGCCCTGGTCGACGGTGTACGACCCGGTCGTGGAGGAGCCGTAGGCGGTGCCGCCGTCGCCGACGAAGTGCTTGGCGGTGGCGAGGACCTTGTCGTCGTCCTTGAGGTCACGTCCGTCGGCGCGTCCCTGCAGGCCCTGGATGATGGTCTCCATGGACTTCACCAGGGCCGGGTCCTCGCCGAAGGACTCGTAGGAGCGGCCCCAGCGTTCGTCACGGCTGACGCAGAGGCAGGGCGCGAAGTCCCAGGGGATGCCGGTGGCGCGGACCTCGGAGGCGGTCACCGCGCCGGTCTTCTCGGCCAGTCGGGGATCGCGGGTGGCGCCGATGCCGATGTTGTGCGGCATGATCGTGGCGCCGGCCAGGTTGTTGTGGCCGTGCACCGCGTCGACGCCGTAGATCAGCGGGATCTGGTACCGGGTCGCCTGCGCCCGGAGCTGGAAGGAGTCGATCATCTGCGCCCAGGCCGCGGCCGTGTTGGGCGTGGGGGTCGAGCCGCCGCCGGAGAGCAGCGAGCCGAGGTCGTACGCGGTGACGTCACCGCCGGTGCCCACCGCACCGCGCTCGGCCTGGGTCATCTGGCCGACCTTCTCCGCCAGGGACATCCGCGAGAGGAGATCGGCGACCCGCTTCTTCACCGGCAACTTGCTGTCCAGATACGGCAGTCCGTGCGCGTCGATGACCACCTGCGGGGTCTCGGCGGGGGCCTTGGCGCCGGTGACCGTGAGCTTCAGCGGGATGGTCTCCGCCGATTCGGCCGAACGGTCCTTCAGCGTCGGCACCTTGATGGTCTGCGTGGCCCCGGAGGCCGTGCCCGCGGGGAAGGTGAGGGTGCCGGAGACCGCCTGGTAGTCCTTGCCGGCGTCGGCGGTCCCGCCGGACGTCTCGTAGGCGACGGTGACCGGGTCGTCGATCGGAGCCGAGCCGGTGGTGGCGACGGTGACCTTCACGGTCGCCGTGCCGCCCTCCTTGACCGGGTAGACGGCCGCGTCCGTGGTGACGGAGGCCCGCAGCGCCTGGTCCGCCTTGCCGTACAGCTCCACGTCGTCCATGGCGAACTGGCCCTTGAGCCCGACGGGGAGGGTGACCGCGTAGCCCCACATCTGGGTCAGGCCGAGGACGTGGTCGATGCCGCCGACCGGCTGGTAGTCGGTCCGGTAGACGAAGTCCGAGAACGGGATCTCGATCTGCTTCCAGCCGGTGAAGTCGTCGGTGAACGACGTCGTCCACAGCTCGGAGGCCTCGCCGTTGGCGCCGCCGTCCTTGATCTCGAAGGCGATCTTCTTGCCGTTGTCCTGGCCGTCCCACCAGAAGCGGATGCCCTGGTGGGCGGACCAGTCGTGGGCGGGCTCGGTGGCCGCGTAGTCGTGGGTGAAGCCGCCGTAGCCGCTGATGTCGTACGTCCCCGAGAGGACCTTGGCGCCCTCGGGCGCGTCGGCGCGGTCGGCGAACTGGAGGGCGGGCGGGTCGTCGCTGTCGCTCCCCCAGGTGAAGATGCCCTCGGCGGGCTGGGAGGCGAAGGGGACCTCGCCCTCGAAGTGGTCGACGGGGGTGGGGGCCGGGTCGTCGGCGGCGCTGGCGGCCGACAGGGGGATCAGGGCTGCGAGTAGGGCGGTGGAGACGAGCAGGGCGGCTCTTGGCATGGACCTTCCCTCGACTCTCTGGTTCACTCGGGGCTCTCACAGTTCACTCATGGCTTAGATCACGACGTGAGTTAACTAACGGCTCGCACACCCGTCAAGACGTCCCGTCAGGAAGGGCGATGTGCCCATGCGAAGCACCCCCCACGTGCCGACGAGAAGAACACGCCGTACGCTCCGGCTGGCCCTCGCCGGACTGCTCACGGCGGCCGGTTTCAGCGCCGTCGTGCCGCCGGCGCACGCGGCAGGCGAGCAGGTCACCGCGTACCTCACCACCACCGACGACTCCGCCGGACGCCATGTCACCCGCGGGCTCCAGGCGCAGACGCCGTTCGCCTTCTCCGCCGGGACCGGCGGCAGCGGCACGAACATCACCGTCGACGAGAACACCCGCTACCAGACCTTCACCGGCGGCGGCGCGTCCTTCACGGACACCGCGGCCTGGCTGATGAACAGCAGCGGGGCGCTGTCCCAGGCCACCCGGGACGCCACCATGCAGAAGCTGTTCTCGCCGACGAACGGCATCGGGCTGTCGTTCCTGCGCAATCCGATGGGCGCCTCGGACCTGGCACGGTACGGGTACACGTACGACGACGTACCCGCCGGGCAGAGCGACCCGAACCTCAACAGCTTCTCCATCTCGCACGACCTCGCGGACGTCGTGCCGCTGACCAAGCAGGCGCTCCAGCTGAACCCCTCTCTGACTGTCATGGCCTCGCCATGGACGGCACCGGCCTGGATGAAGGACAGCGGCTCGCTCAACGGGGGCTGGCTCAAGTCGGAGGACTACGCCGCCTACGCCGCATACTTCGTGAAGTACCTCCAGGCGTACCAGGCGCAGGGCGTCAACGTCTCCTACGTGACCCCGCAGAACGAGCCGACCTGCTGTTCCGGCTACCCGTCGATGAGCTGGAACGCCTCCGGGCTGCAGTACTTCCTCAAGAACGACCTGCTGCCGCAGCTCCAGTCGGCCGGCCTGTCCACCAAGGTCCTCGCGCACGACTGGAACTGGGACGTATACGACTCGTACGCGGCCGCGCTCGTCAACGACTCGACGATCCGCAACCACCCCAACTTCGGCGGGATCGCCTGGCACGGCTACGGCGGTGACGTCTCCGAGCAGACCACCGTGCACAACCAGTACCCGACGCTGGACGCCTTCGGCACCGAGCACTCCGGCGGCACCTGGGTCGCCAACCAGCAGAAGGAGGACATGTCCAACATCATCGACTACACCCGCAACTGGGCGAAGTCGGTGACCAAGTGGTCGCTGGCCGTGGACCAGAACATGGGCCCGCACAACGGCGGCTGCGGCACCTGCACGGGCCTGATCACCGTCCACAACGGGGACGGCGCCAGCGGGACGGTCGACTACACCGTCGAGTACTACGACATGGGCCACCTGACCAAGTTCGTCCGGCCCGGCGCGCAGCGGATCTCCTCCACCGCGTCCACCACCGTGCCGAACGTGGCCTGGCGCAACCCGGACGGCTCGAAGGCGCTGATCGCCTACAACGACTCGTCGAGCGCGCAGACGGTGACCGTCAACTGGGGCTCGCAGCACGCCACCTACTCGCTCCCCGGCAAGACCTCGGCGACCTTCACCTGGTCCGGCACCCAGTCGGGCGGCGGCAGCCAGACGGGGGCCTTCGTGGGGCTCGCGAACAAGTGCCTGGACGTGGCGGGCGGTGCGACCGCCAACGGCACGGCCGTCCAGCTCTACGACTGCAACGGCTCCACCGCCCAGCAGTGGACCGTGCAGTCCGACGGGTCGGTCCGGGCGCTCGGCAAGTGCCTCGACGTGACGTCGGCGTCGACGGCGAACGGCGCGAAGGTGCAGTTGTACGACTGCAACGGCACCGGTGCGCAGCAGTGGTCGTACAACTCCTCGACGGGTGACGTGGTCAACGCGGCGGCCGGCAAGTGCCTGGACGTCACGGACAACTCGTCGGCGAACGGGGCGCGGGCGCAGATCTGGTCCTGCACCGGGGCGTCCAACCAGAAGTGGCACCTCCAGTAAGGCCCTCGCCCACCCACCACCCGACTCGGTCGGGAGAGAGGTGAGGTCCACCCGGCGTCGGCCGAGCCGACGCCGGGTGTTCCGCCGGGCTCCCTGCTACTCCGCCGGCTCCACGCCCGCGCGCAGCAGGCCGTAGGTGTACGCGTCCTCCAGGGCCTGCCAGGAGGCGGCGATGACGTTCTCCGCGACGCCCACCGTCGACCATTCGGCGGTGCCGTCGGAGGTCGAGATCAGGACCCGGGTGGTGGACTCGGTGCCGTGCTTGCCCTCCAGGATGCGGACCTTGTAGTCGACCAGGTCCAGCTTGGCGAGCTGCGGGTAGATCTTCTCGAGGCCCACGCGCAGGGCGCGGTCGAGGGCGTTGACCGGGCCGTTGCCCTCGGCCGTGGCGACGATGCGCTCGCTCTTGGCCCAGAGCTTGACCGTGGCCTCGTTGGCGTGGGTGCCGTCGGGGCGGTCCTCGACGATGGCCCGCCAGGACTCGACGCGGAAGTAGGAGCGCGGCCCGCCCTCGACCTCGGCGCGCAGGAGGAGCTCGAAGGAGGCGTCGGCGGCCTCGTAGGTGTAGCCCCGGAGTTCGCGCTCCTTGACCCGCTCGACGACGCGGCCGACCAGTTCGCGGTCGCCGCCGAGGTCGACGCCGAGTTCCTTGCCCTTGAGTTCGATGGAGGCGCGGCCGGCCATGTCGGAGACCAGCATGCGCATGGTGTTGCCGACCAGCTCGGGGTCGATGTGCTGGTACAGGTCCGGGTCGACCTTGATCGCGGAGGCGTGCAGGCCGGCCTTGTGCGCGAAGGCCGAGACGCCCACGTAGGGCTGGTGGGTGGAGGGCGTGAGGTTGACGACCTCGGCGATGGCGTGCGAGATGCGGGTCATCTCGCGGAGCCGGTCCTCCGGCAGCACCTGCTTGCCGTACTTGAGCTCCAGGGCGGCGACCACCGGGAACAGGTTGGCGTTGCCGACCCGCTCGCCGTAGCCGTTCGCCGTGCACTGGACGTGGGTGGCGCCCGCGTCCACGGCGGCCAGGGTGTTGGCGACCGCGCAGCCGGTGTCGTCCTGGGCGTGGATGCCGAGCCGGGCGCCGGTGTCGGCGAGGACGGTGGAGACCACGGCCTGGACCTGGGCGGGGAGCATGCCGCCATTGGTGTCGCAGAGGACGACCACGTCGGCGCCGGCCTCCGAGGCGGCCCGTACGACGGCCTTGGCGTACTCGGGGTTGGCGCGGTAGCCGTCGAAGAAGTGCTCGCAGTCGACGAAGACCCGGCGGCCCTGGCCCTTCAGGAAGGACACCGTGTCGCGGACCATCTCCAGGTTCTCGTCGAGGGTGGTGCGCAGCGCCAGCTCGACGTGCCGGTCGTGGGACTTGGCGACCAGGGTGATCACCGGGGCGCCGGACTCCAGCAGCGCCCTGACCTGGGGGTCCTCCGCCGCCTTGGCGTTGGCCCGGCGGGTGGCGCCGAAGGCGACCAGCTGGGCGTGCTTGAAGTCGATCTCCTGCTGGGCGCGGGCGAAGAACTCGGTGTCCCGGGGGTTGGCGCCCGGCCAGCCGCCCTCGATGAAGCCCACGCCGAAGTCGTCCAGGTGCCGTGCGATGGCCAGCTTGTCCGCGACGGTGAGGTTGATGCCCTCGCGCTGCGCGCCGTCGCGCAGCGTGGTGTCGAAGACGTGGAACGAGTCGTCCAGCTCGTGGGTTTCCGTCTCGGTCATGGTCCCTAGGCTCCTGATGTCTTTTCTCGGTCGTACCGGAATGACCGGCTCCACCGTCCCTCCATGGTCCCTCGCGCTCGCCGTCCGGCTGAAGGTGGGCCGGAAAACGAAAAAACCCCTCGCGGGTGCGAGAGGTCTGCGCGCGGGTCGAGGACGACGATGGCCACCCGTACCTGGTCGTACGTGGTGGTCACTGCGGACCGGCGCGCCTGCTGCCAATAATCGTGGCGAACGAGAGCACGGAGGCAGTCTGGCACAGACCGCCCCGTGCTCACCGTCCGTCTCATGATGCGAACACTGTGGAGTGCGGCACAGGTGTCGGCGCGGGCGTCAGCCCAGGTGCCGTACGAACACGTCGGCGGCGCCGTTCGTGTCGCCCGGCACCAGGTCGTCGGCGTACGACTCGAAGGAGACCGCCAGTCCGTCCGGCCGGATGGACGGGCTCGTCGACGAGCCGTCGCCCGGGCCGCGCCGCAGGTTCGCGCTGACGAGCCGCGCCCTGCCGGCGGGCAGATCGGCGAGCCAGACCTGGCGCGGTGCCGACGGATCGGCCAGGCGGCCGGACTCGTAGGCGACCCGGAGCCCGTCCGCGCTGAGCGAAGCCCCGTAGGTGAAGGTGCCCCTGCCCCTGCCCTTGATCAGCCGTGTGCGGCCCTGGTCGAGATCGCGGACGAAGACGTCGACACTGCCGTTGGTGTCCCCGCGGGTGAGGTTCGAGGCGTACGAGTCGAAGGCCACCGTGCGGCCGTCGGCGCTGATCGACGGTCCGGTGGACTCGCGGTTCGCCGCTCCCCCGTCGCGCGCCACGGATGCCTTCTCCAGGGTCCCGCCGTCCATGTCGCGGACGTAGATGTCGCTGTGGTCGGCCGGTCCGCCACGGTGCGGGATCGCGTACTGGTAGGCGATGTACCGGCCGTCGGCGCTGATCGAGGGCCGGCCGGCGGCGCGCGAGCCGTCCTCGGAGACCTGGCTGACCGGCGTGACCGAGCCGTCGTAGACGCGGTACCGGTAGACGCGCGACTGCTCCACGTGGTCGGGGGTGGAGGGGAGCGTGGCCACGAAGGCGACCCACTGGCAGTCGAAGCTGATCGCCGGATCGCCCATCGACGTGAACGGCACGCCCTCGTAGCTGCGGGGCAGCGAGCCGATCTTGCCGACGCTGCGGTTGCGCAGGTAGATCAGCGGTTCGTGGTCCTGGCGCGGGGTCGTCGTCAGGTTGGCGGCCTGGGAGACGAAGGCGATGAAGCGGCCGGTGGAGCAGGCCGAGGGATCGTAGGAGGGGCCGTCGCCCGTGCCGCCGCCGGCCTGCGCCGCGTAGCTGACCACGGACGTCCCGGTCGAGCTGCGGTAGTACACGTCGGACTGCCCGTTGGTGTCCCCGCTGTAGGCGGCCCCGTTCGAGGTGAACGCGACGCCCAGGTCCGTGGCCGCCGCCCCGAACGACGCCTCGGCCAGCTGCCCGTCGCCCTGGGCGATGCTGGCGCGCTCGGTGTACGGCACCTCGGGTGCCGCGGTCGCCGTCGTGCCCGCCAGAGTCACCGCGGCGGTGACGAGGGCGGTGGCCAGTAAGGCCCGTGCGCCGATGTCCATGGTCTGTTCCCCCTGTGAGCGATGGCGTCGCCGGTGATCGTGCCGATCCCCGTGTCCCCCGGCCCTGCGCCGAGGGCTCGACAGGATGAAACCGCGCCACCCAACCCGGGTCAATCACCCGTATTGCGTACAACCGGGTCGTAAGGTCACGCGTCCGCGAGAAGATCCGCTTCCAGGAACTCGCGTACGTGGCCGAGAACCTGCGCCCGGTCCGTGCCGCGGAGGCCGATCGCCACGTGGATGGAGAAGCCGTCGAGCAGGGCGCGCAGGCGGGCGGCGCAGCGGTCGGGGTCGACGGGCCGGAACTCGCCGCGTGAGACGCCCTCGGCGAGCAGCGCCACCAGGTCGCGGTGCCAGGCGCCCTCGATGGCGGCCTGCCGGTCACGGGCCGCCTCGTCGGCGTTCTGCGAGCGGTTCCAGACCTCCAGCCAGAGCGTCCAGTGCGGGTCCCGGTGCCCGTCGGGCACGTACAGGTCGACGTAGGCGTCGAGGCGCTCGCGGGCGGTGCCGCGCCGGGTGAGCAGCCGGCCGCGCTCGGCGCCCAGCCGGCCCTCGCTCCACTCCAGGGTCTGCAGCAGCAGTTCGTCCTTGGAGTGGAAGTAGTAGAGGAGATGGCCGCTGCTCATCCCGACCTCGCGGCCGAGCGCGGCCATGGTGAGCTTTTCCAGGCCCCGTTCGGCGATCATCGTCATGGCGGCGGCGAGCACCTCCTCGCGGGGCGGGGCCTGTCTGCGCCCACCGGCCATCTTCGGCTCCTCGAACTACGACCAGAACCAGGTCCCCTGGAACTAGATCCTCGGCTGCTGCTGGGTGATGCAGTGGATGCCTCCACCCCCCGCGAAGATCGTACGGGCGTCCACCAGGGTGACCGTCCGCTCGGGGAAGAGACGGCGGAAGATCCCGGCGGCGATCTCGTCGCGCGGGTCGTCGAAGCCGCACAGCACGACCCCGCCGTTGCACAGGTAGTGGTTGATGTAGGAGTAGTCGGCCCAGTGGCCGTCGGCCTCCAGGACGGTCGGGGCCGGCACCTCGACGACCTCCAGGGTCCGGCCGCGCGCGTCCGTCTGGGACCGCAGCAGGCCGATGACCTCCTTGGACACCTCGTGGTCGGGGTGCGCGGGGTCGGGCTGGGAGTGCGCCACCACGACTCCCGGGCGGACGAAGGCGGCGACGATGTCGACGTGCCCGAGGGTGCCGAAGCCGTACGGGGGGTAGTCGCCGGTGAGGCCGCGGGGCAGCCATATCGCCTTGCGGGTGCCGAGCATCCCGTGGATCTCCGCCTCGACCTCCGCCCTGGTCCAGCCCGGGTTGCGCTCGGGGCCGAGCTGCACGGTCTCGGTCAGCAGGACGGTCCCCTCGCCGTCGACGTGGATCGCACCGCCCTCGTTCACCAGCTTCGAGGCGTACGTCCGCGCGCCCGCGAGGTCCGAGACATACCCGGCGATCTTCGCGTCGTGCTCCCAGCGGGCCCAGTGCTGGGCGCCCCAGCCGTTGAACGTCCAGTCCACGGCGGCCAGTTCGCGGCCGTTGGTGAGGAAGGTGGGGCCGATGTCCCGCATCCAGGCGTCGTCGAGGTCGCGCTCGACGGTGTCGACGCCCGGCCCGAGCAGCGCCTGCGCCTCGGCCGACTGGCCCGGGCCGCACACGACCGTCACCGGTTCGAAGCGGAGGATCGCGCGGGCCACCGACGCCCAGGCCATCCGGGCGGCGATGAGGTCGTCGGCGTCGTCGAAGGTGGGGTTGGGGCCCGGCCACGCCATCCAGGTCCGCTCGTGCGGGGTCCACTCGGCGGGCATCCGGAAGCCGTCGGAGGCAGCCTTGTTCATGGGGGTCCTTAGTGGCTTGGGCATTTACAGGAAGTAGAGGCGGTTGAGGGCGACGGAGTCGGCGGGTTCCGAGTGGAGCGGCTCGCCGTCGAGGGTGACCAGGCCGGTGCGCTGGTCCACGTCGACCGCTCCGGTGCGGGAGTTGCGTCGCAGGTCGGCGGGGCCGATGCCGCGGGTGCCGCGGACGGCGACCCGGCGGCGCCGGGTGGGCATGGTGTCGTGGCCCTGGTCGAGGGCGGCCTGGGCCACGAACGCGACGGAGATGTCGGCGGGGGTGGCGCCGTACGCCCCGAACTGCGGCCCCAGGACGAGGGGTTCGCAGGTGTCGGTGGCCGCGTTCGGGTCGCCGGTCACACCGTACGCGGGGAAACCGGACTTGAGGACGAGCTGCGGCTTGGCGCCGAAGTACTCCGGGTTCCACAGCACGATGTCGGCCAGCTTGCCGACCTCGATCGAGCCGACCTCGTGGGCGAGGCCGTGGGCGATCGCGGGGTTGATGGTCAGCTTGGCCAGGTAGCGCAGGACGCGCTCGTTGTCGTGGCCGTCGTCCGGGGCGCCGAGCTCGGCCTTCATCTTGCCGGCCATGGCGAAGGTGCGGCGGACGGTCTCCCCCGCCCGGCCCATGCCCTGCGCGTCGGACGAGGTGATGCCGATCGCGCCCAGGTCGTGCAGCACGTCCTCGGCGCCCATGGTCCCGGCGCGGATGCGGTCGCGGGCCATGGCGGCGTCGCCGGGCAGGTCGGTCTTCAGGTCGTGGACGGAGACGATCATCCCGTAGTGCTCGGCGACCGCGTCCCGGCCGAAGGGCAGGGTGGGGTTGGTGGAGGAGCCGATGACGTTGGGGACACCGGCCATCTTCAGGACGTTGGGCACGTGTCCGCCGCCGCAGCCCTCGATGTGGAAGGCGTGGATGGTGCGGCCTTCGAGGACGCGGAGGGTGTCCTCCACCGACAGGCACTCGTTCAGCCCGTCGCTGTGCAGGGCGACCTGGACGTCGTACTCCTCGGCGACCCGCAGGGCCGTGTCCAGCGCCCGCGTATGGGCGCCCATGTCCTCGTGCACCTTGAAGCCGGAGGCACCCCCCTCGGCCAGCGCCTCGACCAGCGGAGCCGCGTGCGAGGACGAACCCCGGCCGAGGAAGCCGATGTTGACCGGCCAGGCGTCGAAGGCGTTGAAGGCGTGCTTCAGCGCCCAGGGCGAGTTGACGCCGACGCCCCACACCGGCCCGAACTCCTGCCCGATGATCGTCGTGACACCGGAGGCCAGCGAGGCCTCCATGATGCGCGGCGACAGCAGGTGGACGTGCGTGTCGACGGCCCCGGCGGTGGCGATGAGCCCCTCGCCGGACACGATGGACGTACCGGTGCCGACCACGACGTCCACCCCGTCGAGGGTGTCGGGGTTCCCGGCCCGCCCGATCGCGCAGATCCGCCCCTCGCGGATCCCGATGGACACCTTCCGGATCCCGAGCACGGCGTCGATCACGACGACGTTGCTGATCACGACGTCACAGGTCTCACGGACGGCGGCGGCCTTGAGGTGCAGCCCGTCCCTGGCCGTCTTGCCGAAGCCGGCCAGGAACTCGTCGCCGTAGCGCTGGGAGTCGTCCTCGACGCGGATCACGAGCCCCGAGTCGCCGAGCCGGACGCGGTCGCCGGCGCGGGGGCCGTGGGTGGCCGCGTACTCGTGCGGGGTGAGGCGGCGGGCCTCGGCGGGGTGGCCTCCGGGGCGGCTCATCGCTCGGTCTCCTGCTCTCGAATGCCCAGGTATCCGCAGGCGGCGGCGCGGCGCAGCGCCTCCTCGCGGGCACCGGGCGCGTCCAGCGGCCCGTCCACGAGCCCGGCGAAGCCGATGGCGACCCGGGCGCCGCCGATCGGGACGAGACCGACCTCGTGCGACTCCCCCGGCCCGAACCGCACGGACGACCCGGCGGGCACGGCGAGCCGCAGGCCGTAGGCCGCGGCGCGGTCGAAGTCGAGGCGCGGGTTGGCCTCGAAGAAGTGGAAGTGCGAGGTGACGGAGACGGGCACGGTCGCGGTGTTGGTGACGGTCAGCCGTACGACCGCCTCCGGGTCGGCGTGCTCGGGCCCCGGCAGCAGCGCGCCGGGCGCGTCCTCGCCCAGTCCCCCGCCCCCGATCGGGTCGGTGACGACGGCGAGCCGGGACCCGTCGTCGAAGACGGCCTCGACATGCACCTCGGTGACGACGTCGGCGACGCCGGGCAGCACGTCGGCCGGGCCGAGGACGGCGCGGGCCGCCTCGATCGCCTCGGCGAGCCGCCGGCCGTCCCGGGCGGCCTCGCAGACGGTGTCCGCGATCAGCGCGGTGGCCTCCGGCACGTTGAGCCTGAGGCCCCGCGCGCGGCGGGCACGGGCCAGCTCGGCGGCTCCGAAGAGCAGCAGCCGGTCACGTTCCGTGGGGGTCAGTCGCACGCCCGGCACCTCCTTCGCTTCCTCTTGCTTCGCTCGACTTAGAACAACACTCTAAATGTCGGAATACGAGAAGGGAACCGTTGACATCCACCTCCGGGTCACTCACATTGAACGTCGTTCTAACCCTCAGGTGGCCGTCGGAGGAGACCAGCCATGCCGATAGAACAGCGCGGAGTCGACACCATCCCGGACGGGGAACGCACCAGCGGGCCGAAGGACCTGGTCTCGATCCTGCTCGGCTCCAACCTCTGCCTCGGCGTGATCATCTTCGGCTGGCTGCCGCCGTCCTTCGGGCTCGGCTGGTGGGCGTCGGTGACCGCGATCGTGGCGGGCACGCTGGTCGGCACGGTGTTCACGGCCCCGCTGGCCCTGGTCTCGCTGCGCACCGCGACCAACCTGTCCACCTCCTCCGGCGCCCAGTTCGGGGTGCGCGGGCGGCTGGTCGGCTCGGTGGTGGGCCTGCTGCTCGCCCTCGGCTACACCGCGCTGACCGTGTGGATCGGCGGCGACGTGATGGTGAGCGTGCTGGGGCGGCTGTTCGGGATGCCGGCGGACGGGGTGGCGTACGCCGCGGTCTACACGGTGCTCGCGGCGGCGACGGTGGCGGGCGCGGTGTACGGCTACCGGGTGCTGCTCGCCATGTCCAAGGTCCTCGCCATCGGCATGACGGCCCTGCTGGTCCTCGGGATCTTCGCCTACGCCCCGCACTTCACCACCTCCGCGCTGCCGGAGGCGGGCGGCTACCTGCTGGGCGGCTTCTGGCCGACGTGGTGTCTGGCGGCGGTGGCCGCCGGACTGTCCGGGCCGGTCGCCTTCATCACCCTCCTCGGCGACTACACCCGCTACATCTCCCCGGCCCGCCACACCTCCCGCCGGGTCCTGCACGGAACCTGGCTGGGCCTGATCCTGGGCCTCCTGGTCCCGCAGCTGTTCGGCACGTTCACCGCGTACGCCGCGCGGGCGGCGACGGACTACGCGGGCCCGCTGGTGTCCGCCTCCCCCGCCTGGTACCTGGTGCCGCTCCTGCTCTCCGCCTCCGCGGGCTCGGTCGGCAACGCGGGCCTGATGCTCTACTCGATGGGCCTGGACCTGGACGCGATCCTGCCCCGCGCGTCCCGCGCCCGCGCCACCTGCACGGTCGCGGTCGTCGCCACCGCCTGCGTCTTCGCCGGCCACTACGCCTGGAACGCGCAGTCGGCGATGACGTCCTTCGTCCTCCTGCTCACCGCCATCGGCACCCCGTGGGCGGTCATCACCCTGATCGGCTTCGTCCGCTGCCGCGGCGTGTACGACGCGGACGCCCTCCAGGTCTTCAACCGCCGCTCCCGGGGCGGGATCTACTGGTACCGGGCCGGCTGGAACATCCGGGCCACGGCGTCCTGGGCCCTGGGCGCGGGCGTCGGCCTGCTGGCGGTGTCGCTCCCGTCGTACGAGGGCCCGCTGCTGACGCTGACGGGCGGGGTGGACTGCAGCTTCCTGCTGTCGGGGACCGTGGGTGGACTGGTCTACCTGTTGCTGACGTCGAACCGGACGGACACACCTCGACCGGCGTCCGACGACAGCACCCAGCCACACCTCAGCCCATCGGGCGTCTGAGAGCGGCGCTCAGCCACATTTTCAGCCCGTCCGGCGTTTGAGGACGAGGCCGTTCAGGCCGAAGGGGGGTCTGGGGGCGCAGCCCCCGGAAGGGCCGCCACCCCCACGGCGCCGCACCCGACAACGACCGGCGCCCGTCACCCCGCCTCCAGCCCCGGCAGGAACCGGCTCGCCCCGAACGCCGGTTTGAGGTCGGTGAACCAGGTCGCGCCCTCGTCGTACGCGGCGAAGAAGGGGCGGCCGACCAGGTCCGGGTCGCGGGCCTGGATGAGGTGGAGGGCGAAGACCTTCTCGCCGGCCACCTCGGCGACGCCGTCCACGCAGACCTTGCCCGGCATCGCCGACATGACCGGGCCGCGGACCGTGCGGGCGAGGCCGGAGACCCGGGCGTAGGCGTCGCGGAAGATGGCGTGGCCGCGGGCGAGCGGGACGCCGAAGTAGCCCTGGGGGCCGGTGTCCCGCTCCACGAACTGGTAGTACGGCACCGCGCCGAGCGTGGTCGTCTCCTCCCACAGCTCGGCCCAGGCGTCCGCGCTGTCGTTGATCCCGGCCACCAGCGGGCCCTGGCAGCGGATCACGGCCCCGGTGTCGCGGACGCGCCGCATCGCCTCCCGGACGACGGGCGGGCGCAGCTCCTGCGGGTGGGTGAAGTGGGCCATCAGGGCGAGGTGCCGGCCGCTCGCCACCACCTCCTCGAAGAGGCGCAGCAGGTCGTCGGCGTCGCGGTCGGTGGTGAAGCGGTACGGCCAGAAGGCGAGGGACTTGGTGCCGACGCGGATCGAGCGGACGGTGTCGATCCGCAGCAGCGGCTCGATGTAGCGGCGCAGCACCTCCGTGCTCATCACCAGGGGGTCGCCGCCCGTGACCAGGATGCTGGCGACCTCGGGGTGGGCGCGCAGATAGGAGCCGGTGGCCGCGATGTCGTCGGTGGCGATGCGCAGGTCGGCCTCGCCGACGAACTGCGGCCAGCGGAAGCAGTAGGTGCAGTAGGCGTGGCAGGTCTGGCCCTGGCGCGGGAAGAGCAGCAGCGTCTCCGGGTACTTGTGCTGCAGGCCGGTCAGCCGCTGTCCCTCGTGCACGGGGACGTTGGCGTCGAGCTGGCCGGAGGGGTGCGGGTTGAGCCGCATCCGGATCTCGTGCGCGGCACGCTGGATCTCGGCGCGCGGGGCGTCCGCGGCCAGCAGTTCGGCCATCCGGCGGACGTCGGGCGCGGGCAGCATCCCGGACTGCGGGAAGGTCAGCCGGAAGACCGGGTCCTCGGGCACGGCGGACCAGTCGATCAGCTCGTCGACGACATACGCGTTGGTACGGAACGGCAGTACCGAGGAGACCGCCCGCAGCGCCAGCCGCTGATCGTCCGTCAGGGGGACACGCCGGAGCAGACCGTCCAGGTCACGGGGCGTGAAGGCGCGAAAGCGGGGGTGGTGCGCTGAGCTCATGTGTGGCGGGGCCCTCTATTCCGTGACCAGGACCGTCATTCCTTGACCAGGACCGTCATTCCGTGACCAGGACCGTGGACGGCCGCAACTCCACGAAGGCGGCCGCCCGCGCATCGTACTTCTCCCCGAAGTGCTGGATGAGCCGTCGGTGCAGCTCGCTCTCGTCGTCCACGACGATGACGTCGTGCGCGCCGGACCCGCTCAGTGCCTCGCTGTAGGCGCTGAGTTGGTCGAGCCGGTGGCGGGCCAGGTAGGTGACGAGGTCGGGGGCGGCGACGTACAGGCGGTCGTCGAGGAAGACGAAGTGGCAGACGAACTCCCGTCGCCCGTCCGTGGCGTCGACGAGGGTGACGGGAATGCGGGTGAACCGTTCCATCGGCTTGCCCTGCTGCCAGAGTTCGTCGAAGCGCTGTTCGACGAAGGTGCCCAGCGGGGAGCGGACCGCGACCTCCAGCTGGACGCCCTCGCCGGAGAGCCGGCCGACGGTCAGGAAGGAGACCAGGCAGCGCTCGTCCCAGCGGTAGAGGGTGACACCGGGGGAGGTGGAGCACAGCCGTACCTCGAGCAGCTGCCGGGAGGTGGTGTCGAGGCGGCGGGCGAACGCGTCCAGGGTGCGCAGGTTGCGCATGATGTCGCGGCGGATGTCGGCGCTCTGCTCGCCCAGTTCGCGGCCGCGCAGGATGACCGCGAGGGAGTCGGGGTCCAGGAGCAGGATCTGCACCCGGGCGCCGCTCGCCGTGGCGGATCTGACGCCCCGGAACAGGCGCTCGGAGAACTGGGGTCCGAACAGGTTGGAGAAGGTGTCCAGGACCTTCACGTTGGAGGTCGAGCCGTGCACCTGCCCGGCGAACCACTCGTAGTCCAGCCGGGTGTGTTCGCGGACCCGGCCCTCCTGGGCCCGGGATATCAGGGGGCCGATCACGAACACGGTGACGACCACGCCGACGATGTCGGTGCCGAGGTTGAGGGCGAGGTTCTGCCCGTAGTTGCCCATGGACGAGGCCCGCCACAGCAGCAGGGCCGCGACGGCGGTGAGCAGGGCGAGCACGGTGAGGCTCTGCGGGCGGCGCGGGGTGCGTAACGTGCGCATCAGCCAGCGCAGCCGTGGCATCGGCGATCGTCCGCTCACGCGTGCTCCCTCCCCCGTGGACTCAGGAGATACCCGCACGGGGGAGGCACTACGCGTCGAACGGTCGGTCGAAGATCGCCCGTTGGTGCGGCCGGCGGGACCACCGGTGGTGCGGTCGGCCGGATCAGCCGAGCCGGTGCATCCAGCCGTGCTTGTCCTCCACCGTGCCGCGCTGGATGTCGAGGAGCGCCTCGCGGAGCCTGAGGGTGACCTCGCCGGGCTCGCCGCCCGACTGCTGCCACTCGGCGTTCGTGCGCTTGACGGTGCCGACCGGGGTGATCACGGCGGCGGTGCCGCAGGCGAAGACCTCGGTGAGGGTGCCGTTCTCCGAGTCGCGCTGCCACTGCTCGATGGAGACCCGGGCCTCCTCGGACTCGTAGCCGAGGTCGCGGGCGACGGTGAGGAGGGAGTCGCGGGTGACGCCTTCGAGGATCGAACCGGTGAGGGTCGGGGTGACGATCTTGTCGCCGTACACGAAGTACAGGTTCATGCCGCCGAGCTCCTCGACCCACTTGTGCTCGACCGCGTCGAGGTAGCAGACCTGGTCGCAGCCCTGGGCCGCCGCCTCGGCCTGGGCGAGCAGGGAGGCCGCGTAGTTGCCGCCGGTCTTGGCGTCGCCCATGCCGCCGGGGACGGCGCGGACACGGTCCTCGGAGGCCCAGATGGAGACCGGCCGGACCCCGCCGGGGAAGTAGGCGCCGGCCGGGGAGGCGATCACCAGGAAGAGGTACTCGTTGGCCGGCTTGACGCCCAGGCCGACCTCGGTGGCGATCATGAAGGGGCGCAGGTAGAGGGATTCCTCGCCGCCGTGCGCCGGGACCCAGTCCTTGTCCTGCTGGACCAGCAGGTCACAGGCCTCGATGAAGGTCTCCACCGGCAGCTCGGGCATGGCGAGCCGGCGGGCGGAGCGCTGGAAGCGCTTGGCGTTCTGGTCGGGGCGGAAGGTGGCCACCGAGCCGTCGGGGCCGCGGTAGGCCTTCAGTCCCTCGAAGATCTCCTGGGCGTAGTGCAGGACGTTGGTGGCCGGGTCGAGGGGGATCGGCGCGTACGGAACGAGCTGGCCGTCGTGCCAGCCGCGGCCCTCGGTCCACTTGATGGTGACCATGTGGTCGGTGAAGTGGCGGCCGAATCCGGGGTTGGCCAGGATCGCCTGCCGCTCCGCGGTGGGCAGCGGGTGCGCGGACGGCTTGAGCTCGATCGTGGGCGTCGTCATCAGTAGGGTCCTTCGCTTCCAGGCTTGGGCCGGGGCGGCTGCGGTCTTTCGGCCGGGGGTCCGGGGGTTGTCCCCCGGGAGATGCAGCACCGGTTGTAGTGATGGGCCGCGCACACACCCTTGTCCTAGGACGTCCGAGCATTCCCTCATGGCGCGGCTCCGCGTTCGATTATCACGCGGGGGCCGGGGTGGAAGGAATCGGGGTGAATGCGGACCCGGGGTTGATGGTGGCACCCGGCGGCAGGCATGGGGAAGCCGCCGAGCGCTTGTGCGACCCGGCGGCTTCTGAGTGATCGGAGAAGCCTGGGGGTCCCCCCAGGCCTTTTGCTCTGGGGCAGGGTCAGCCGGCTACTCGTACGGCGAGCGCGTCGCCGATCTCCGAGGTGGAGCGGGCGGGCTTGCCCTGGCGCTCGGTGAGGTCGGCGGTGACGGCCTCGTCGATACGGGCGGCCTCGGCCTCGTAGCCGAGGTGGCGGAGCAGCAGGGCGACGGACAGGACCGTGGCGGTGGGGTCGGCCTTGCCCTGGCCGGCGATGTCGGGCGCGGAACCGTGCACCGGCTCGAACATCGACGGGAACTCGCCGCTCGGGTTGATGTTGCCGCTCGCCGCGACGCCGATGCCGCCGGAGACGGCCGCGGCGAGGTCGGTGATGATGTCGCCGAAGAGGTTGTCGGTGACGATGACGTCGAAGCGGCCGGGGTCGGTGACGAGGTAGATCGTCGCCGCGTCGACGTGGATGTAGTCCGTCGCGACCTCGGGGAAGTCCGCGGCGACCTTGTTGAAGATGTTCGTCCACAGGTGCCCGGCGAAGGTCAGCACGTTGTTCTTGTGGACCAGCGTGAGCTTCTTGCGCGGGCGGGCCTGGGCGCGGGCGAAGGCGTCCCGGACGACGCGCTCGACACCGAAGGCCGTGTTGACGGAGACCTCGGTGGCGACCTCGTGCTCGGTGCCCTTGCGGATGGTGCCGCCGTTGCCGGTGTACGGACCCTCGGTGCCCTCGCGGACCACGACGAAGTCGATCTGCGGCTCGCCGGCCAGCGGGGTGGCGACACCCGGGAGCAGCTTCGACGGACGCAGGTTGACGTGGTGGTCGAAGGCGAAGCGGAGCTTCAGCAGGAAGCCGCGCTCCAGGACGCCGGAGGGCACGCTCGGGTCGCCGATGGCGCCCAGCAGGATGACGTCGTGCTGCTTCAGCGCGTCGAGGTCGGCGTCGGTGAGGGTCTCACCGGTGGCGTGGTAACGCTGGGCGCCGAAGTCGTACTCCTTGGTCTCCAGCTTCACATCCTGCGGGAGGACGGCGGAGAGGACCTTGAGGCCTTCGGCCACGACTTCCTGCCCGATGCCGTCACCGGGGATCACTGCGAGATTGATGCTGCGAGACATGCGGGCACCCTACTCCTCGTCCCATGGGATGACACACATCGTCCGGCATACGGACAGGGCGGGTCGTTCCGTCGACCTGCGTTCACCCGTATGTGTGGCTGGTGTTGGCCTGCGCTGGGCAGCGTCCTCCTCATGGACATCCCCGACTTCGGCATCCCGCCGCGGCTGGCCGCCCGGATGAGCATGGCCGAGCAGTACGAGTACCTGCGCACCCGGCTGGTGAGCCGCCGCACCCTGGTGACGGCGGGCGCGATGGCGGGCGGCGGGCTGGTCGCCGGCTGTGCGGCGAAGTCGGCGAGTCCGGCACCGGCCACCTCGGCGGTGCGGGGCGCGACGGTCGTGCCGTTCGGCCGCCATCTCGCCTTCGGCTCCGACCCGCGGACCCGGATGCGGATCTCCTGGCAGGTGCCGTCCGCGGTGCGCAAGCCGTTCGTGCGGATCGGGACACGCCCGGACGAGCTGGGCACGCGTGTCGCCGCGGAGATCCGGCATCTGCACACGCCCGGGGTGCAGGGGGTGCGCCCGGTGGTCGAGCAGTACTACGTGCACGCGGCCCTGGACGGCCTCACGCCCGGCACCACGTACTACTACGGCGTCGGCCACGACGGCTGGGACCCGGCCGCGCCGAGCCACCGCTCCGCCATCACCCCGTTCCGCACCGCGCCCGCGAGCCCGGAGCGGTTCGTCTTCACCGCCTTCGGCGACCAGGGCGTCAGCCAGGCCGGCAAGGCCAGCGACAACGCGCTGCTGAAGCAGAACCCCGCCTTCCACCTGCACGCCGGCGACATCTGCTACGCGGACGGCAACGGCGCCGGGAAGACCTCGGACGGCTACGACGCCTCGGAGTGGGACCGGTTCCTGAAGCAGAACGACCCGGTGGCGCGGTCCGTCCCGTGGATGGTGACGACCGGCAACCACGACATGGAGGCCTGGTACTCCCCCGACGGCTACGGCGGCCAGTACGCCCGCTTCGCCCTCCCGGACAACGGCTTCGACCCGCACGGCTCGCCGGGCGTGTACGCGTTCACCTACGGCAACGTCGGCTTCGTGGCGCTCGACGCGAACGACGTGTCGTACGAGATCCCCGCCAACCTCGGCTACAGCGGCGGCCGGCAGACGAAGTGGCTGGAGAAGAAGCTGAAGGAGCTGCGGGCGGCGAAGGGGGTCGACTTCGTCGTCGTCTTCTTCCACCACTGCGCGTACTCGACGTCCTCGCACGCCTCCGACGGCGGGATCCGGGCGGCCTGGCTGCCGCTGTTCACCAAGTACCAGGTGGACCTGGTGATCAACGGCCACAACCACGTCTACGAGCGCACGGACGCGGTGAGGAACGGCGGGGTCGGCCGCGCGGTCCCGGTCGGCGGCTCGACCGACCCGACGCGGGACGGGATCGTGTACGTCACGGCGGGCGGCGGCGGGCGGAACCTGTACGCGTTCCCGTCCGGGGTCAGGGACAGCTACGAGGGGCACGTCACCCGGCACGGCGCGGTGGACAGCTTCCACTGGGCCAAGGGGCAGCACAACGTGGCGGAGACGGTGGAGTGGTCGCGGGTGCGGTACACCGGCTTCTCCTTCCTCAAGGTGGAGGCGGAGGCGGGTACGGCCCCGAGGCTGACGGTGTCGGCGCTGGCGCAGAGCGGTGCGCGGATCGACCACTTCGAGGTACGGCGCGGGCAGTGACGCGGGGAGTCTCCGCAGGGTACGGCGCGGCTGTCCCGGCCGCGCCGTACCCCGTGCGGGTGCGGCTCCCGTCGAGGGGGGCGTTACACGTGTTACCGGCGTTTATGACGTGTGCTCAGTGGCCGGTCTCGCCGCCGTTGTCGCGGCGGTCGAGGGCGCGCTGGAGAGCGGCGGCGGCGTTCTTGCGGTCGGAATCGCTCGTGCGGGACACGTGGCGGACTCGGCGGCGGACGGTCGTCTCGGCCATGGGAATCGACTCCTTCGACATACATGGAGTACGGCAGGGGGGATACGAGACGCCGGAAGGGGCGGGGAGCGGTGCCGCAGGGGTTGCCTGCACGGGGCCCGGCTCACGACCGCCATTCGCTTGATCGAGCGAGACGTTCGGCTCCTACAAAAGTAAGGGAGCGGCCCGCTTCTGTCTGCACAATTACTCGGACTTCCTACTATCTGAGACGGCGAAGCCGGTCACACGACAGTGACCTGGGGTTTTGACGTCTGAAACGGATGGGGCGAACGGGTTACAGGACGTCCCCGTCCCGCCAGTCGAAGATCAGCTCGTGGGCGGGGTCGAGGACGTCCCCGGCGAGGCCGGGCCACACGTACACGTCCCCCTCCTCGTCCGCCAGCCGCACGATCCCCTCCGCCGGGGACACCGCGCAGACCCGTCCGCCCCAGCGCCCCCACCCCCGGGCGGTGTAGAGCCGGGCCCCGTCCTCGCTGGCGGACAGCGCACCCAGGTCGTACGCCCGGCCGACGATCCCCTCCAGCGCCGCCATCACCTGACCGCCCAGCCCCCGGCGGCGGGCGTCGGGCCGTACGCCCACCGCCTCGACGTAGCCGACGCGCAGCCAGCGGCCCCGGTGCCGGGCGCGGCGCATGACGACCGAGCCGTGGGCGGCGAGCCCCGCCTCGTCGTGCACGAGGGCGTGCAGGCCGCCCAGGCCGTGCTCCCAGTCGCTGTCGGCGAAGTCCCCGCCGAACGCCTCGTGCAGGAGGGCCCGGGCGGCGCGCAGGTCGGCGGGGTCGAGGTCGGCGGTGTGGGCGACGGTGAGAGACATGGCCCCAGTGTCGTACGGGGCCACCGGACCGCGGGGCCGTACGGCCTACCAGGCGACGGGGCCGTGGCGGTCGATGAAGCGCCCCGTCCCGGCGTCGGACGGCTCGGTGGCGAGGCGGACGATCGCGTCGGTGCCCTCGGTGACGGTCTGCGGGCCGCTGTGGGCGTTGAGGTCGGTCGCCGTGTAACCGGGGTCGACGGCGTTGACGCGGATGTCCTTGAAGGCCTTGGCGTACTGGGTGGTGAGCATGACGAGGGCCGCCTTGGAGGAGTTGTAGAGCGGCGCCACGACCGTGGACTCGATGCGGGCCGGGTCGTGGGTGACGGCGACCGACCCCAGTCCGCTGCTGACGTTGACGACGACGGGGTCCGCCGACCGGCGCAGCAGGGGCAGGAACGCGGTGGTCGTGCGGATCACGCCGAAGAGGTTGACGTCGAAGACGGCGAGGGCGTCGGCGGCGGTGAGCTCTCCCGGGTCGCCGTGCGGACCTGCCACGCCGGCGTTGTTGATCAGTACGTCGATCCGGCCCTCGTGGGCGGCGACGTCGGCGGCCGCGGCGGCGACCGAGGCGTCGTCGGTCACGTCGATCCGCACGAACCGCGCGCCGAGCGCGTCGGCGGCCGCCGCGCCCCGCTCCGGCTCGCGGGCGCCGACGAGCACGGTGTGGCCGAGTGCGGCGAGGCGGCGGGCGGTCTCGCGGCCGAGGCCCTTGTTGGCCCCGGTGATGAAGGTGATGGTCATGGACCGATCGTCTGCCCGGCGCGGAGCCGCTGCCAGGGACGCCGTGACCGTAGGAACGGCATTACCAGGATCACCGGGTTGGGGCAGGATGGAGGTCATGGCCAGGAAAGAGGAAGCCGGTCTGGGCCCGACGATCCGGGCCTGGCGGGAGCGGCTGTCGCCGGCCGCCGTGGGCGTGCCCGAGACCGGCCGGACCCGGCGTGCGACAGGGCTGCGCCGCGAGGAACTCGCCGAGCTGGCCGGGGTGTCGGTGGACTACGTCGTACGGCTGGAGCAGGGCCGCGCCACGGCGCCGTCCGGGCAGGTGGTCGCCGCCCTGTCCCGTGCCCTGCGGCTCACCGCCGACGAGCGCGAGCACCTCTACCGCATGGCGGGCCTGGTCCCGCCGGACGGCGGTCCGATCCCCGACGACCTCCCGCCGGGTGTGTGCCGCGTGCTCGGCCGGCTCGGGGACGTCGCGGTCGCCGTCTTCACCGCGCACTGGCAGCTGCTGTGCTGGAACGCCCGCTGGGCCGCGCTCCTCGGTGACCCGTCGGCCACCCCGCCGGAGCTGCGCAACTTCGCCCGGGAGCGGTTCCCGGTCGGCGCCGCGGACGTCCGTGTCACCTGGTGGCCGGTGCACGTCGACGACGTCGACGGCTCGGACCTGGCCCTCGTCTCCGACCTGCGCCGCGCGACCGGCCGCTTTCCGCGGGACGCCCGGCTGGCGGAGCTGATCAGGGAACTGTCCGAGGGCAACGAGCGGTTCGCCCGGATGTGGGCGAGCGGCACGGTGGCGGGCCACCGCGAGGACCGCAAGACGGTCGAGCATCCGAGGGTGGGGCCGGTGGCGGTGGACTGCGACGTCCTGACGGACGGCGACTCGGAGCTGAAGATCGTGATCCTGTCGGCGGCGCCGGACACCGAGGCGGAGGCCGGGTTCAGGGACGCGACGACGCCGACGGACTGACGGCGACGGTCTGACGGCGGCGGGCGGCGGGCGGCGCGGACCGGATCCGCCCATCCGAACGGGACGGATCCGCCCATGGGAACGGGCCGGGAAGCCTGCTCGTGGGTCAGGCTTCCCGGCCCGTGCTCGGGGGGCTGGGGGTCAGCCCATGTGCGGGTACGCGTAGTCGGTCGGCGCGACCAGCGTCTCCTTGATCGCGCGGGTCAGCGTCCAGCGCAGCAGGTTCTGCGGGGCGCCGGCCTTGTCGTTGGTGCCGGAGGAGCGGCCGCCGCCGAAGGGCTGCTGGCCGACGACGGCGCCGGTCGACTTGTCGTTGATGTAGAAGTTGCCGGCCGCGTAGCGCAGCTTCTCCATCGTGTACGCGGCCGCCGCCCGGTCGTTGGAGATGACCGAGCCGGTGAGCGCGTAGTCGGACACCGACTCCATCTGGGTCAGCATCTCGTCGTACTCGTCGTCCTCGTAGACGTGCACGGCGAGGAACGGGCCGAAGTACTCGGTGCGGAAGACCTCGTTCTCCGGGTCGCTGCAGACGACGACGGTCGGGCGGACGAACCAGCCGACCGAGTCGTCGTAGGAGCCGCCCGCGACGATCTCGCAGGACGGGTCGGTCTTCGCGCGGTCGATCGCGGCCTTGTTCTTGGCGAACGCGCGGTCGTCGATCACGGCGCCGACGAAGTTCGACAGGTCGGTGACGTCACCCATGGTCAGGTAGTCGACCTCGGCGGCGAACTCCTCGCGGAAGCCGTCGTTCCAGATGGACGCGGGGATGTAGGCGCGGGAGGTCGCCGAGCACTTCTGGCCCTGGTACTCGAAGGCACCGCGGGTGAGCGCCGTCTTGAGGACGGCCCGGTCGGCGCTCGGGTGGGCGACGAGGAAGTCCTTGCCGCCGGTCTCGCCGACCAGACGCGGGTAGGAGCGGTACTTCTCGATGTTGTTGCCGACCGTCTTCCACAGGTACTGGAAGGTCTTGGTGGAGCCGGTGAAGTGGATGCCTGCCAGGTCGCGGTGTTCGAGGGCGACCTTGGAGACCTCGATGCCGTCGCCGGTGACGAGGTTGATGACGCCCTTGGGGAGACCCGCCTCCTCCAGCAGCCGCATGAGCAGCACGGCGGCGTGGGTCTGGGTCGGCGACGGCTTCCACACGACCACGTTGCCCATGAGGGCCGGCGCGGTCGGCAGGTTGCCGGCGATCGCGCTGAAGTTGAACGGCGTGATCGCGTAGACGAAGCCCTCCAGCGGGCGGTGGTCGAGGCGGTTCCAGACGCCCGGGGAGTTGGCCGGGGGCTGCTCGGCCAGGATCTGGCGGGCGTAGTGGACGTTGAACCGCCAGAAGTCGACCAGCTCGCAGGGGCTGTCGATCTCGGCCTGCTGCGCGGTCTTGGACTGGCCGAGCATGGTGGAGGCGGCGATGGTCTCGCGCCAGGGGCCGGCGAGCAGTTCGGCGGCGCGCAGGATGATCGCGGCGCGGTCGTCGAAGGACATCGCGCGCCAGGCCGGCGCGGCGGCGAGGGCCGCGTCGATGGCGTCCTGTGCGTCCTGCTGGGTGGCGTGCCGGCCGGTGCCGATGACGGCCTTGTGGTGGTGCGGCTGCACGACCTGGAAGGGCTCGCCGCCGCCGAGCCGCTTCTCGCCGCCGATGGTCATCGACAGTTCGATCGGGTTCTCGGCCAGCTCCTTGAGCTTCGCCTCCAGGCGGGTGCGCTCGGGCGAGCCGGGGGCATAGCCGTGCACCGGCTCGTTAACGGGGGTGGGGACCTGGGTCACAGCGTCCATGGGATCCGTAACTCCTTGTACGTGAGCGGGTGTTGCAGGGAGGCGGGCGGGAGGGATGGCGCTTCAGCCCTTGCTGAGCACGGAGCGGACGAAGAAGCGCAGGTTCGCCGGCTTCTCCGCGAGCCTGCGCATGAAGTAGCCGTACCAGTCGGTGCCGTAGGCGGTGTAGACGCGCATGCGGTGGCCCTCGGCGGCGAGGCGCAGGTGTTCGTCGCTGCGGATGCCGTACAGCATCTGGAACTCGTAGTCGTCGGGCTTGCGGCCGGCGAGCCGGGCGAGTTCCTGGGCGATGGAGATGAGGCGCGGGTCGTGGGAGCCGACCATCGGGTACCCCTCGCCCTCCATCAGGGTCCGCAGGATCCGTACGTACGCCTTGTCGATCTCGTGCTTCTGCTGGTAGGCGACCTCGGCGGGCTCCTTGTAGGCACCCTTGACCAGGCGGACCCGGCTGCCGGCCGCGGCGAGGCGGCGGGCGTCGGCCTCGGTGCGGAAGAGGTAGGCCTGGATGACGCAGCCGGTCTGCGGGAAGTCCCGGCGCAGCTCCTCGTGGATGGCGAACATCGAGTCGAGCGTGGTGTGGTCCTCGGCGTCGAGGGTGACGGTCGTACCGATGGCGGCGGCGGCCTCGACGACCGGGCGGACGTTCGCGAGGGCCAGCTCGTGACCGCCGTCCAGCGCCTGTCCGAACATGGACAGCTTGACCGACATCTCGACCCGCTCGCCCAGGCCGAGGCCCTTCAGCCGCTCGACGAGCGCGAGGTAGGCGTCCCGGGCGGCGGTGGCCTGCTCGGGGGTGGTGATGTCCTCGCCGACGACGTCCATCGTCAGCTCCAGGCCGCGGCCGGTGAGCTCCTCGATGATCGGGACGATGTCCGCGACCGACTCACCGGGGATGAAGCGGTCGACGACCTGCTTCGTCACCGGGGCCGCCGAGATCAGACGTCGCATCCGGTCGCTGCGCGACGCGGCGAGAATCACGGGACCCAGCACGGGGCACCTCCACAACACATGCCAGACAGGCCGCGATCCGACGATTCGGATACGGCACGGGGAACCACCGTGATAGTCAAGGATCCCTCCGATCGTGGGCCATCGACAGCTGTCACGCATCCGCGCAGCGGATCTCAGACAGATGTATGAAGGCGTCCGTGAATTGCGGGAGAATGCCCGGGTGACATCCGAATTCAAGGGCGACTACCAGGAGCTGGTCGACGAGATCTCGGAGCTGCTGGGCGTCCCGGCGACCCTGGAGAACCGCGACTTCGAGCTGATCGCCTTCGGGGCCTACGACAGTGAGGGCGACCTCGATCCGTCGGCGCTGGACCCGGTCCGCACCCGCTCGATCCTGACCCGGCGCTCCACGACGGCGGTCCGCACCTGGTTCGAGGGGTTCGGCATCACCCGCGCGACCGGACCGGTCCGGATCCCGCCGACCCCGGAGGCCGGGGTGTACCGGGGGCGGATCTGTCTGCCGGTACGCCATCGGGGTGTCGTCCTCGGCTATGTGTGGCTGCTCGACTCCGATCCGGGTCCGACGGACCCCCAGCTGGCCGCCGCCATGGGGGTGGCGGGGCGGATCGGGGCACTGCTCGCGGACGAGGCGCAGGCGGGGGCGGGCCTCGGCCGGGAGCTGCGGGCGGTGCTGGTCGCGGAGAGCGGCTGGCAGCAGGACATGGCGGTGGCCGAACTCCGTACGGCCCTGGGCGTCCGTGCGGACGTCCCGCACACTTTGGTCTGTGTCGCCCCCTGGCCGTCCGCCGACCCGGACGACGCGCCGTCCCCACGCACGGTCCCGCACGCCACCGCGCTGTGCGCACTGCCCTGGGGGGCCGCCGGTCACAGCCTGGCCGTCCTGGTCCGGCTGCGCAGCACGGACACCGCCACCCCTGCCCTGACGGCCGCCGCCCGGCTGCTCAAGGAGGCGGAGGAGGCCCGGTCGGCGGCGGCGCACGGCGCCGGGGCGCGGACGGCGGCGGCCGTGGCCGCGGGATCGGCGGGGCCGGTCCCCGGCACGCGGGCCTGCGCCGCGGGCGTGGGCGGGGCCCGGACCGGGCTGGCGGAGCTGGGCGCGGTCTGGCAGGAGGCGTCGGCGGCCGCCCGGGCCGCACTGGCGGAGCCGCGGTTCGGGCCGGTCGCCCGGTGGGCGGAGATCGGCCCGTACCGCCTGCTGACCGCGCTGCCGCCGGAGGCGACGCACGACCCGGTCGTGGCCCCCCTCCTCGCCCCGGCCCACCACGAACTGGCCCGCACCGCCGAGGTCTACCTGGACCACGCGGGCCAGGCGGGCCGCACGGCCACCGCGCTCGGCATCCACCGGCAGACCCTGTACTACCGCCTGTCCCGGGTCGAGCAGCTCACCGGCCTCGACCTGGACGACGGCGAGGACCGCCTGCTGCTGCACATGGCGCTGAAGGGGGCCCGGCTCGCCTGAGGTGCGCCTTCCGGGCCGTGTGCGGGTGCCGGTCGGCGTATGCTCCGCGTGTTCACATCAAGAATGTCGGCGGGGGCGGACATGGGCGATTCGGGTCCGGACATACGGCAGGGCGAGGCGGCCGCTTCGCCTGCGGAGGAGAACGGTGCGGGGGTACGGCCCCGGCCGGGCCGCCGGTCGGCCGCGCTGGGGATCGCGGGGCTCGCCCTGACGGGGTTCGCCGCCGGAGCCGTCTGGCTCTTCCGGGACGACCTGCCCCAGCCGCTCGGCGACCAACGGGCCTGTGCCGGAAGCGAGCAGCGGCTGCCGGACCGGATCCTCGTCCACGGCACGCCGATCCCGTCCGACGCCTCCGACGTCCACTACTTCACCCGGAACGGCAGGGCCGTCCTGTCCTTCCGGAGCGGCCTGCTCTCGGACTACCTGCGCGGCGCGGGCATCGTGCCGGCGGACGCGGACCTGTTCGACGAGAGCAACGGCAGCGTCGGCGTGGCCGGCGAGCCGTACAAGCTCCCGGACGGCCTGTGCGGGCCCGGCCTGCAGAGCCCCGTCTGGTACTACGACCCCGTCGACGGCGTCCGGGTCACCGTCGAGCGCTCACCGCTGTACGACGACGTGCTCCGGTTCCCGGCCCGCGCCGTGGTGACGTACCCGCTCGGCTGAACCGGCGCACCGGAACCACCCGGCCGCCGGCACCCGCGCCGCGCCGCGTCAACTCCGGTTCGCGGCCTCGACGATCTGGCGCAGCCCCGCGGCGAGCGCGTCGCCGTCGGGCGCGGTCTTCGGGTCGAAGGTCCACTGCGAGATGAGGCCGGACATCAGGGTCATGTAGAAGCGGCCGAGGGTGTCGGCGGTCTCGTCGGAGACCTCCTCCTCCGGCACGCCCATCAGCAGCGAGGTCAGCCCCCGGCCGCCCTCGCGCTGGGCGCGCGCCAACTGGTCGCGCACCTCGGGCATCTGATCGCCCATCGTCACGATCTCCACGCTGAGCCGCCACATCGAGCCGGGCCCGCGCATGCTGTCGACGATGTTCGACCACACCTCCCGGAACCGTTCGATCGAGCCGGGCGCTCCGGTCAGCCCCCCGTCGCCGCCCTCGAAGGACATCTCCTCCACCAGGGCGATGTAGGCCTGCGCGAGCAGCGCGTCCTTGGAGCCGTAGTGGTAGCCGATCGAGGCGAGGTTGGTGCCCGACTCCCTGACGATGTCGCGCGCCGTCGTCCGCGCGAACCCCTTCTCCAGCAGGCAGCGCTTGGCGCCTTCCAGCAGATCCTCACGGTGTCCCATGCCGACCACCCTACCCGGAATCCATACAGCCGTCCCAGACGCATGACTTATACAAGCGTTCTAGACAAGCGTTTAAGACGCCCGTACATTCCTCGGTATGACGAACCCGACGAGCACGACCGCAACCACTCCACCGGACACCGACGCCCTGGCCGGGCGGCGCGAATGGACCGCGCTCGGCGTGCTGATGCTCCCGCTGCTCCTGGTCTCGATGGACGTCTCGGTCCTCTACTTCGCCCTCCCGGCGATCGGCGCGGACCTGGCACCGAGCGGTACCCAGCAGCTGTGGATCCTCGACATCTACGGCTTCGTCCTGGCCGGCCTGCTGATGACGATGGGCGCGCTGGGCGACCGCATCGGCCGCCGGCGTCTGCTCCTGTTCGGCGCCGCGGCCTTCGGCGGCGCCTCGCTGCTCGCCGCCTACGCGGACAGCGCCGGGACCCTGATCGCCGCCCGCGCGGTCCTCGGCATCGGCGGGGCGACCCTGATGCCGTCGACGATGGCGCTGCTGCGCACGATGTTCACCGACCCCGGCCAGCGCGCGAAGGCGATCGGCCTGTGGTCCGGGGTGATGACCGGCGGGATCGCGCTCGGCTCGGTGATGAGCGGGATCCTCGTCGAGCACTTCTGGTGGGGCTCGGTCTTCCTGGTCAACCTCCCGGCGATGGCCCTGCTCCTGCTGCTCGGCCCGTTCCTGCTCCCCGAGTCCCGGAACCCCTCCCCCGGCCGCTTCGACTGGCTGAGCGTCCCGCTCTCGATGGCCGCCGTGCTCCCGGTGATCTACGGCGTCAAGGAGATCCCCTCCGAGGGCTGGCACCCGCTCTACGTCGTCTCGGTCACCGTCGGCCTGCTCTTCGCCGCCCTCTTCGTCCGCCGCCAGCGCACCACCGGCTCCCCGCTGATCCCGCCGGCCCTGCTGAAGGGCCACGGCTTCACCCCGGCGCTGGTCCTGAACCTCGTCGCCTCGCTCGCCATGATGGGCTCGGCGATCTTCACCACGCAGTACCTGCAGTCGGTTCTCGGGATGAGCCCGCTCGCGGCGGCGCTGTGGAGTCTGCTGCCCTCGGTCTTCATCGGAGCCGCGGGGCCGCTCACAGCTCAGCTGGTGCAACGGGGCGTCGACCGCGGGTACGTCGTCGCCGGCGGCTTCGCGGCCATGGCGGCCGGGTTCGTGCTGCTCGCCCTGATCGGCACCGACTCGCTGTGGCTGGTGCTGACCGGCGCCGGTGTCCTCGCCTGCGGGATGGTCGCGATCGTCTCCCAGCTGACCGACCTGGCGATGACCGCCGCGCCGGTGGAGCGGGCCGGGACGGCGTCCTCGCTCCTCGAGACGGCCGCGGAGTTCGGCGGTGCGCTGGGCATGGCCGTGCTGGGCTCGATCGGTACCGCGGTCTACCGCCACGAGATGCCGGCCACGGCCCCGGCCGGGGCCCGCGAGACCCTGGGCGGCGCGCTGGCCACGGCGAGCCGGCTGCCGGGGCCCGCGGGAGAAGCCCTGACCCGGACCGCACGGGAGGCGTTCACCAGCGGGATGCAGGGGGCGGCGATCGCGGGGGCGGTGCTGCTGGCGCTGGCGGCGGTGGGGGCGGGGGTGACACTACGGAGGCGGTGAGCATACGGCTGCGCAGGAGGTGACCATGCAAACGCCGGACGGGCTGGTCTACCCAGCCCGTCCGGCGTTTGAGGA